>SIHH01000128.1 GCA_004299065.1 Phormidium sp. SL48-SHIP
TTATGTCACCTTCTAATCTTCCCCATACTTCATCGTGTCAGGATGGCGATCGCCTCACGGTGACTCACCTCAGTCAAACCAGCCCTAACCCATCCCCAGCGGGGGCTGATGTCCGTGAAGGCTTGCAACAAATCCCTAAAACCCTGCCAGCTCAATACTTCTACGACGATCGCGGTTCCCAACTCTTTGAGCAAATCTGCGATCTCCCCGAATACTACCCCACCCGTACTGAAGCCAGTATCCTGCAAACCGCCGCCCCGGAAATCGCAAGCCTCACCGGAAACAGCGAACTGGTGGAACTCGGGAGTGGAAGTTCGAGTAAAACTCGGCGACTCCTCGATGCGTATTGCCAATCTCTCACCCCCGAGCGCTCTCCTGTGATCTATCGTGCCATTGATGTCAGTGGAGGAATGCTGCAACAGAGCGCCCAAACCCTCCTCAATGACTATCCTCCGCTGCGCGTACAAGGATTAGTCGGAACCTATGAACAAGCCTTAGATCACCTTCCCCCCACGGAAGCCGATAGCCGCCTGTTGCTGTTTCTCGGTAGCACCCTCGGTAACCTCAAACCCGAGGCTTGTCAGCAATTTCTGCAACGGGTTAGCCAGGCCCTGCATCCTGGGGAGTATTTTCTCTTAGGGATTGATCTCGCGAAGCCGAAATCGATCCTAGAGGCGGCGTACAACGACGCTCAAGGGGTGACGGCTGAGTTTAACTTGAATATGTTGGCCCATCTCAATCGACGCTTTGAGGGTAACTTTAAGCTCGATCAGTTTGAACATTGGGCATTTTTCAACGAAAAAGACTCCCAAATTGAAATGCACCTGCGCAGTACAGTCGCACAATCGGCGACCCTGCGCCAGTTGGATCTGACCCTAGAATTAGCCGCCGGGGAAACGATTCAAACGGAGATTTCCCGTAAATTTAAGCATTCAGAAATTGTTGAAACCCTAAATGGGGTTAAGCTTGAGACCTTGCAAACTTGGCATGATCCTCAAAACTGGTTTGCGGTTTTGTTAACCCGCCGTTGTTCCTAAAGCGTCTTGACGATCGCCCAAGTGACTCCCCTAACGTCCACGCTCCCGAAATCTTGGCTACAACAGAACCAAGCTGTTCTAACTTCTCCACAATGAATTATCACAAAACTGTAGCTCTAAGTGTTGTGACGATCGCCCTGTCTCTGGGGGCCTGTAATACGGTTCCGGAAGACCCGATTACGACAAATGGCCGTAACGAAGAACCGGAACCAGAAGAGGTCGTTGAGACCCCAGACACGTCACCAAGTCCTTCGCCGACGCCGACGGAATCTCCTCCCCCCACCTCAGATGAGGGAGATGATCCAGTGGCTGTTTCTCCTCCTCAGGAGACTCCATCTGCTAACGAGTCAGCCCAGGCTCCTTCCCTACCCCCCCCCTGGGAGCAGGACTTACCGGAGGTGGCGACGATTGAAGAGACGCAAGTTGGTGATTTAATGTGCTATGTCACGGTTACTGATTTACAGGGAAATACCTCTGTTATTGGTGCGGAATATCAGATCTGCGATAACGAAGACCAATTTTTGCGACGAACTCTAGGATTAGGCTATACGGAAAGAACCGTCGCCGATTGTGAAAGTAATGAACCCTGTGGACAGACTCGCCAAGAAATGCTTCTGTCAGATCTGATTAATATCGGCAAGGATTGGTCTGTTCTCAGCAACGGAAACTGGCGGGTGATGGTTGGGAAAATGGAAACCTGGAATGGACCTAATAATACGGGTAATCTAAGCTATTATGGCTGTGATGATGAAAATAACTGTCTCGCCCTAGACGGAGGTGTCGTCAGTTGTCGTCGAGGGGTTTGTGGCTACGGCTGGGAACAAGGTGAATATCTTTATTCTATCGCTACCCCCATCGTTGAAGATGGCGGCGCACCGGCAACCTTGCGGGTCTTTCATCAGGGAGAGGAAATTCTCAAGGTTCCGAATATGGAGGTTGTCAACTCGAAAATTGACCCCTCTTAAGGTCGTTGTTGCTGAGGCTTAGGATGGCTTTAAACCGTTTCACAATAGCGTAAAAAGCCCTCGGGATAGAGCGTTAATTCCCCTGAACGGAATTTCTCTATCTCCACCCAACGGGCAACCTTTTTCCGTTTTCCTTCTAAAAAGGGGACAGTTTCCCGCTCATAAAAGGTTTTATCGACAAAGTCACAGCGATACAATTGGATAATTTCGTGACCTTTTTTGCCTTTATACTCGAAGATATTTTCGATACAATCGAGATATTTAATATTGGTTAAATCGGCTTCGACTTCTTCCTGAAACTCCCGTTTTAGAGCGGTTAAGCTGGTTTCTAGGAACTCGACTCCTCCGCCTAAGGCACGGTAAAACTCTTTTTTCTTTTTGGAATCGTAGCCTTCGGATAAAAAGAGACGATCGCCATCGCGAATGAGTCCCAAGGCGATGACGCGAATGGAATTATACTTACCCATATTAGAGAGTGGTTCGTCCTCAATGAATGCTAGTTATAGTCGGCAAATTGGGCGGTGTGAGAGCCGGGAATGGGCCAATCTTCGTTTTCACCGCCAATAATCAAACGGGGAATGCTGACAAAATCAAGGCTAAGCTGGCGTAGAGCGTTAATCAATACATCGAGGGCGATCGCATCACTGGTTCCTAAGTCAAACCAACAGCGTGCCCAGTTTCCCTGATATTCAAACTCACCCATATTGTGCATCAGTGCCAGGATAGCGCTGTTGGCGTTGCGATCGCTGTAGTCCATATAACTAATATCCAACCCCTCATCCTGCACTTGTAGATTCTCCGCGTTGAAGCCGCCGAGTTTACCGAGGTAAAACCAGGATTCAAACACTTGTTCTACATATTGCTGTTCAGCCGGGGAAGGATTGTTGTCAAACTCCAACCAAAACCAAACATCAAAGGGGTTATATTCGCGAAACTGAACGTCCATAAAGCGATCGCACTCGGGATTAACATCAGGTCAACTACCTAGCTTACCGGTTCGAGGCTTGTTCTGCATCCACCCGTCGCTGGGCCTGATCTCGTTCCCGCTGAATTTGGCGAACTAAATCACTCGGAAGTTGCTCCTGCATGGCGAGGGCGCGATCGAACCAGGGTAGACTGGAGGCGCGATCGCCGCGATCGACATAAATTTGCGCCTTGAGATACATCACCTCAGGATTCTCAGGCGTCAGTTCCAAACTGCGATTCACCGCCGTCATGGCTTCATCGAAGCGGTTTAAATCCCGGAATCCTACCGCCAATCCCCGCTTAGCCAGATATTCGGGAGCCGCATAGTCTTCGAGACGTTCGATGGGCCGTTCAGGATTAGAAAAGGGAAGATTGGCCGCTAACATCAGATCCATATAGCCCTTAATAATGTTGAGTTCAGGATCTTCAGGATTGACTTCAGCGGCGCGATCGAGATGGCGAAACACTTGCTGTAACTTGGACAACGCCGTCGGAACCCCTCGCACAACCCCCTCAGTTTTCAGAACATAGGCCCCTTCAAAGAAATGGCCCACCGCCAGATAGAGATTACCCCGCAGAGGATCATCAGGGACTAACGCCTCGGCCCGTTCTAGGGTTAACGTGGCGTAGTCTTGGAACTCACTCGGGAGATTGTCGGGATCTTCGAGATACAGCAACGAGGCCCGCATCGCGTAGAGAATCGGGTCAACATTAGCCTCACTCAAGGCCTGATCCACCTGTTGGGCCGCCAGAGGATAGTTGCCAACCCGGAAAAAGGCCTCAAAGGCGGCTTCAGTGGTATCACTGATATCACGGGGGTTTTGGCTACGGAAGGGATCGCCAGCCCAGACGGGAGTTAGCCAGGTTCCCAGGGCGATCGCCACCACACTCACCCCTCCCCCCCATCGAGATACCCAGCCAATTTGGTTACGCATGGTCATCGGGGATTCTCCCAAAACTCTAACTTCTCAGTATAGTCCAGGGGATGGAGTCGTCGCCGAGCTTGGCCGCCTCCCCTCAACTGTCCCTATATACACCGCCCCATCCAGAGAACAGAACATTGCTCGATTGTCAGATGAGTTGTTGGAATGAGTTGCTCGAATTAGCTCTTCAAACCCGGATCGAGTCCTCGTTTAGACTCTCGCTCAAACCAGTCAATAATCTGCTCAACCGTAATATCTGCCAGAGGTTGTTCCGTTTCCTGGCAGATCTGCACCAGAGGCTTCTGAGACGCCACCACTAAATTGCTAAAGAAGGTCGCGAAACTGGCATCCACATCCACCTGATCTTGAATGGTGCGATCGTCCTGAATCCAATCCGCTACCTGTTGCGGCGTAATCTCATCGGCTGGGGTGTTGGTTCTCTGAGAAATTTGCTGAAGGGATCTTAAAGCATAAATTGCCAATCGTGTCAAGAACTTTTCTTGAGAGGACAACAGAGCCGCATCCACCTTAGCCGCCTCTTCAGGCTGGAGAAATTCAACAGTAATCGGGGAAGGAGTGGTCATCGGAGTTAAAAATTGCCAGTACTACTTACTTTTAGAGTATCGTAGCCGGCGATCGCCCCAACCGATTTACCCCGACTCCGACGTAGCCTCAGATTGGCCCTCAATCAGATAACCACAGCGATTTTCCCCATCAATCATCCAATGAGTCCGCTGCACCTGACAATCCGGCAACGCCCGCACAAACATCTCCAACTCATGGCCGCAGACACTCGGGAAGGACTCGGCCACATTAGAAATCGCGCAATTGTACTCCGCCACCACAAACCGGGGCGCTCCCTTAGCATTGGGTTCCAACTCCACCAGTTCCGCCATATAGCCTTCCTGGCGGCGTAACTCCACCAAACTGGCGATTCGTTCTCCGAGGGGAGCTTCCCCAAGCTGATTGCGATAGGCGATGGCCTTACGTTGCCATTGTTTCCCGAGAACCTGGCCGACGCCCTCTTGTCCGACCGTTTCGGCGAGGGTATCGAGTAGAGACACCGCAAACTCATCATAATGGTGGGGAAACCGGGCGTGTCCGGCGTCCGTTAACTCGTACACATGTTGAGGACGGCCCATCCCCACCTGAACCGAGCCATGTTGAATCAGTCCTTCCCCCTCCAAGTCCTTGAGATGGCGTCGGATAGCCTGGGGGCTGATTTTCAGCGTTTCAGACAGGGTTTGCGCCTTGGCCTGACCTTGTTTGAGCAAGTGGTACAGGATATCGTCTTTTGTTGATGGATTCTGTGTGGTCGCCCTCATGTTCCTTATCCCTAAAGCCAATACAGCAGTACAGTAGGCAGCGTATGATATAAATGATGTCCGAGACTTTGACAACTTGCCTGTTGCTAAAGTAACCTACAACTAGGGATATAAACAACAGCCAAGTTGCTTTAGACTCCATTATAGACAAAGACGTTTATCGACTCTGCCCTATGACTGCACCAACCAACCCTCAGCAGGCCACCGAAAAAAACCTAGATGCCATGCGGCGCTTTTCCGAACAGTACGCCAAACGCACTGGGACCTACTTCTGTTCGGACTTGAGCATCACCGCTGTGGTCATCGAGGGGCTAGCCAAGCACAAGGATGAGTTGGGTGCGCCCCTGTGTCCCTGTCGTCACTACGAGGACAAAGAGGCCGAAGTCAAAGCCACCTACTGGAACTGCCCCTGCGTTCCCATGCGAGAGCGCAAAGAATGTCATTGTATGCTCTTCCTCACCGAAGACAACGACTTCGCCGGGCCTGAACAGAACATCAGCAACGAACAAATCCGCGCCACAACCAACCAAGTTTAGGGCAAGGTTCAACGTCGTAGACCTCTTGGGCAACTCCCGGCGAGGTCTCCACCCTATCCCCCATCCAACCACACCCACCGCGCAACGAGAGATAACCAGCCATGAGTGCCAGCGTTAAAACCCTAGTTAACCAACCCTACAAATACGGTTTCACCACCGACATCGAAACCGACAGCATCGCACGCGGACTCAACGAAGATGTCATCCGCGCCATCTCCATCAAAAAGAACGAACCGGAGTTTATGTTAGACTTCCGGCTCAAAGCCTATCGTCAATGGCTGAAAATGGAAGAACCCGACTGGCAACACGCCAGCTATCCCCCCATTGACTATCAAAATATCGTCTACTACTCCGCCCCCAAGGTCAAAGACGAGAAAAAGAAAAGCCTCGATGACGTTGACCCCACCCTCATCGAAACCTTCGAGAAACTGGGGATTCCCCTCTCGGAACAAAAGCGTCTAGCCAACGTAGCGGTAGATGCGATTTTCGATAGTGTCTCCGTCGCCACCACCTTCAAAGAAAAACTGGCCGAAGCCGGGGTCATCTTCTGTTCTATCTCCGAGGCCCTGCAAGAACACCCGGAACTGGTGAAGAAATATATCGGGAGCGTGGTTCCCGTCGGCGATAACTACTTCGCCGCCCTCAACTCCGCCGTCTTCACCGATGGGTCCTTCGTCTTCGTTCCCAAAGGGGTGACCTGTCCGATGGACTTGTCCACCTACTTCCGCATTAACAACGGTGACTCGGGACAGTTCGAGCGGACTCTGATTGTTGCCGAAGAAGGCGCCTCCGTGACCTACCTCGAAGGCTGTACCGCCCCCATGTTTGACACCAACCAACTCCACGCCGCTGTGGTGGAATTGGTGACCTTGGACGACGCGGAAATTAAATACTCCACCGTGCAAAACTGGTTCGCCGGAGATGAAAACGGCAAAGGGGGTATTTACAACTTCGTCACCAAACGGGGACTCTGTAAAGGCAAAAACTCCAAAATTTCCTGGACTCAGGTCGAAACCGGGTCTGCGATTACCTGGAAGTACCCCAGTTGTGTCCTGGTGGGCGATAACTCCGTCGGTGAGTTCTACTCGGTGGCCTTGACGAATAACTATCAGCAAGCCGATACGGGAACCAAGATGGTGCATATTGGCAAGAACACCAAAAGCACGATTATCTCTAAGGGGATTTCCTCTGGGAAGTCCAAAAACAGCTATCGCGGCTTGGTGAAGATGGGACCGAAGGCGGAAGGGTCGCGCAATTACTCCCAATGTGATTCGATGTTGATTGGGGATAATGCCGAAGCCAACACCTTCCCCTATATCGACGTTCAGAACAATCTGGCCAAGGTCGAACATGAGGCCTCTACCTCCAAGATTGGCGAAGACCAGTTGTTCTATTTCGCTCAACGGGGTATCTCGGAAGAAGATGCAGTATCCATGATTATTAGTGGCTTCTGCCGGGATGTCTTCAATGAGTTACCGATGGAGTTTGCGGCGGAAGCGGATAAACTCCTGAGCCTGAAGCTCGAAGGCGCTGTGGGTTAATTGAGTCTGGGTTCCGTCATTCGTTGGGGTGGCGGAACCATAGAGTCACAGAGTCCATAGAGTTTTTTGGGCTTTTTTTCTGGAATAATACAGATGGGAAACTCTGATTTTTTAGCAGATTTAGAAGAGTTTAAGGGGGAATATCTTGACAAGAACTTACAGCTAAAACTGGCTTCCATGAAGTTGCAATTTGACCAAATGCAACAAGAAGTTCAAGGAATTAAAAGTTTGTCAAGTTACAACCTCCAAACTAAAAAGCGGACTCTCAAGGTTAAGCTAAGAAATCTGCATTGCTATTTTGAGAGCTTGCAAGAAGAAGCCCGAGAGTTGCAAGAGGCGATTGATGACGGTTTTACTCGAATCGATACCTTAGATGAGTGCCTGAGTCAGGAAGAACCAGGAAATTAGAACTCTCGCTAATATCCAGTTCAATCTAAACCTGTACCCCAAACTTACCACAACCACTCCCCAAGCATCACCTTTGAATTAAACCACCATGATTGTTGAAAATAGCGACGTTATTCTTTCAGTTAAAAACCTCAATGCGACGGTTGAGGGAACCCCAATTCTCAAAGACCTGAATTTGGAAATCAAGGCGGGAGAAATCCACGCCATTATGGGACCCAATGGGTCTGGGAAAAGTACCTTTGCTAAGATTCTCGCCGGACATCCTGATTATGAAATCACCAGCGGCGAAGTGTTCTACAAGGGGCAAAACTTGCTGGAACTCGAAGCCGATGAACGGGCGACGGCGGGGGTATTTTTGGCGTTCCAATATCCCATTGAGATTCCTGGAGTGAGTAACTTAGACTTCCTGCGAGTCGCGTACAACTCCCACCGCAAAGCCAAAGATTTGGAAGAAATTGATACTTTTGATTTTGAGGATTTGGTCGAAGAGAAACTCGATATCGTGAAGATGCGGGCGGAATTCCTCAATCGCAGCGTGAATGAAGGCTTCTCCGGTGGGGAGAAAAAACGCAATGAGATTTTGCAGATGGCGTTGCTAGAACCCACTTTGGCAATTCTCGATGAGACGGATTCCGGGTTGGATATTGATGCCCTGAAAACCGTGGCTGGTGGTGTGAATCAGTTGGCGCAACCGGATAATTGCACGCTGATGATTACGCACTATCAACGGTTGCTCGACTACATTATTCCTGATTTTGTCCATGTTATGTATGATGGACGAATTTTGACCACTGGCGGCAAGGATTTAGCCCTGAAACTCGAAGAACAGGGCTATGATTGGGCGATCGCCGAATTTGCAGCAGTAGGGGTATAAGGCATTATGAGTTTAGAGACAATCACCAAAAACAACGTCACCTCCTTAGCTGAGTTGGTGAAGCTGCGTCAGCCGGTGGTGAGTGATGGGGCGATTCTTAACCCAATTCGCGATCGCCACCAGGCCCGCCTCGACGAACTGGCCCTCCCCACCACCCGCGATGAGGCTTGGCGGTTCACTGACTTATCCCAACTGACTCAGGTTGAGTTTACCGCCGCACCCTCCCCCGAGGTGGAGTTGCAGCAAATCGAAATCAACCTACTTCGTGAGGCCCCCGAGAGTCGCCTCGTCTTCGTGAATGGGGTCTACCGCGATCGCCTCTCGAACCGCCAAGGCTTACCCGAGGGACTCTATGCTGGGAACCTCGGGGAACTTCCTCCCGAGCAAAAAGCCAAGCTAGAGAACTACCTCGCCAAACAACCGGGCCAGGAAGATGTCTTCACCGCCCTAAACAATGCCAGTTTCCAAGATGTCGCCGTGATCTGGCTCCGTCGTGGAACGGTACTGGAGACCCCCCTACAACTGTTATTTGTCTCCGTTCCCGGTGAACAGGCGATGTTGACGCAATCTCGCTGTTTGGTGGTGGCTGAGGCCAATAGTCACCTCACTCTAGTCGAAGAACATCTCTCGACGGTTGAAGGCTGTCCCGACGCTCAAGCGGTGGCCTATCTCAATAATGCCGTCAGTGAAATTTGGCTTGAGGATAACGCCGACGTCACCCATGTCCGCTTACAACGGGATAACGGATCGGCCTTCCATATCGGCAAAACAGCCGTCACTCAAGCCCGAGATAGCCGTTACGCCTGTCATACCCTGAATTTGGGGTCCCAACTGTCTCGCCATAACCTGGATGTCTATCAAACCGGGCCGGGAACTGAAACAACCCTCAACGGGTTAACCTTGATTGGTAAAGCGCAAACCTCGGATAGTCACAGTACGGTCATCTATGACCATCCCAACAGCACTGTGAACCAGCTTCATAAGTGTATTGTCGGCGATAAAGGTCACGCGGTGTTTGATGGCCGGATTGTGGTCATGAAAAAGGCCCAACTCACCAACGCCAACCAACTCAACCGTAATCTGTTGCTGTCGCCCAAGGCGCGAGTCAACACCAAACCTCAGTTAGAGATTGTGGCCGATAACGTCAAATGCAGCCACGGCGCAACGGTGAGTCAACTCGAAGCCGATGAGGTGTTTTATCTGCAAAGTCGCGGTTTAGACAAAACCACCAGCCAAAACCTGCTGGTAGACGCTTTCGCCGCCGAGATTCTGCAAGAGATTCCTATCAAATCCCTGCAAACGGCGATCGCCCAATGTGTCGCCTGTCGCACGATTAGTTATTAGTCGAGAAGAGGGCGACCACAAGGGTACGCCCCTACGCTGTTCCCTGTTCCCTGTTCCCTGTTCCCTCCCTATGACCCTCGCCACTGCCCGAACCCTAGCCGATCGCACCCGCGCCGACTTCCCGATTCTGCATCAGGAGGTCAATGGTAAGCCTCTGGTGTATCTGGATAACGCTGCCACCTCTCAAAAGCCCAAAGCGGTCATTGATGCCTTATCTCACTACTACAGTCGGGATAACTCCAATGTCCATCGTGGTGTTCACGCCCTCAGTGCCAGGGCCACGGATAACTATGAGGGAACTCGGGATAAAATCGTCCCCTTCATCAAGGCCCAGTCTCGCAATGAAATCGTCTTCACCCGCAATGCTAGTGAAGCGATTAACCTGGTGGCCTATTCCTGGGGATTGAATCACCTCCAGGCGGGGGATGAGATTATCCTGTCGGTGATGGAACACCACAGCAACCTAATTCCTTGGCAAATGGTGGCCCAAAAGACGGGGGCGGTGTTGAAGTTTGTCGGCTTGACGGAGACTCAGGAGTTCGATTTTGAGCAGTATCAGTCTCTCCTGTCCGAGAAGACAAAACTGGTGGCGGTGGTTCATGTCTCCAATACCCTCGGTTGTATCAACCCCGTCAAGGAGATTACTGAACTGGCTCATCGTCACGGGGCCAAGGTTCTCATTGATGCTTGTCAGAGTGTGCCTCATATGCCCATCGATGTGCAAGACATCGATTGTGACTGGCTGGTGGCGTCCGGTCATAAAATGTGTGCGCCGACAGGGATTGGCTTTCTCTATGGCAAATTGGCGTTATTACAGTCGATGCCGCCGTTCCTCGGGGGTGGGGAGATGATTGCCGATGTGGAACTCGACTCCTTCACCTGTGCTGAACTTCCCCATAAGTTTGAGGCGGGAACCCCGGCGATTGGCGAGGCGATCGCCCTGGGGGCGGCGATCGATTATCTGACGGAAATTGGTATGGAGGCGATCGCCGACTATGAACATGACCTCTGCCGCTACCTCTACGAAAAACTGGCCACGGTCCCGGGCCTAACCCTCTACGGACCCAAACCCCAAGCCGACGGCAGCGGACGGGCCGCCTTAGCCTCCTTCACCTCGGCCGATGTCCATGCCAACGACCTCTCAACCCTCCTCGATGAGTCTGGAGTGGCGATTCGCACGGGACATCACTGCACCCAGCCGTTGCACAAACTGCTGCAACAAACCTCAACGGCCCGGGCCAGTTTCTACTTCTACAACACCCATGCCGAGATTGACACCTTTATCGCCAGTCTCACGGACACCATTAACTTCTTTCAGAGCATTATGGGTTAGTTAAAAATAGACAGTTTAATTTGGAC
>SIHH01000485.1 GCA_004299065.1 Phormidium sp. SL48-SHIP
ACTTCAGGTCTGATCTTAATGATGCCCTAGGGGCTATTGCTACAAATAACTCTGGGGCTACAGAACCATTTACCACTTACGCCAATCAATGGTGGTATGATACCTCGAACGATATTCTTAAGATCAGGTCCGAATCAGATGATGCTTGGATCAACGTAGGGTATCTCGACCAAAGCAACAACGAGTTCAAGCCTTATGTTGGTGGGACACAAGTTGATACCCAATCCACCGCTACTTGGGAAGCAGGCACCAGCACGACAGAGGGCATTGTTAGTCCGGCGAAGGTGAAGGCGGCGGTTGATGCTTTGGTGGATGGGAACGCCCTGACCCATGACGACGAAACAAAAGTTGGCGCTTTGGCTTGGTGTGGGCCGGTTTCGACCGTTAGCGTGCCTATAAATTATGGCGGCCTTGTTAGCGGATCGGATTTGAGGACTGCATCTGCTGGGCGGCAGGCAAGCGGGGGTAACGGGCAGTTCAACTACAACGATCCGGGCTTTTCCGGGACTTGGAAGTGTTTGGGTTACTTACAGGATACTATCGTGGGCGATGGCGGGGTAGGCACACTTTTCGTGAGGATTTCCTAATGCAATACCGCAACGCACAATACACCAAAGATGGCCGCATTGACTGCGAGATTGAGCATCCTGTTTACGGCTGGGTGCCTTTCACGGCAGATAAAAACGACAGCGAACAGCACGGGCGGGATATTTTCGGGCAGATCGTATCGGACGGGAATATCGCCGCCTACACCCCGCCGTCCCCGCCCACCATCGAAGAAATCCGCGCCCAAACCCGCATCCCCCGCGCCAAGTTTGCAATCGCAGCGACCAAGGCGGGATTTATCACCGAGGCAGAGGCCGAGGAATGGGCGGCAGGTGCGGCCAACCCGCAATGGGTTTCCGACGCCATTGAAGCGGCTGTCGCGGCTGGGCATATCCCGCAAGAGGAACGTCTTGAAGTGCGCATCGCTGTCAGGACGCAGGACACCATCGGGCGCAACGACCGGCTGATCCCCATTCTTGCAGATAGCAAGGGCCTTACCCCGGAGCAGGTAGATACGTTGTTCGGGATTAATTAATGACTGAGGGTTGAGGCGGATGAAAATATGGTCTGACACTGACGAGATACCCTTTACCAGTATCTTTGCCCTCTTGATACTTGGTCCTGTAGTGGCTTTTGTATATAGCTTCTACTCACTAGGGTATTGGTTAAAGTCCAAGGGTTGTCCAAAGTGGCTATTGGTAGTTTATGCGACACTATTCTCAATCCTAAATACACTGCACAACTGGTTCATAATGACCTTGGTGTTTAAGGAAATACCACAAGAGTTCTTCACTACACAAAGGTTGAAGCGTCTTAAGGTATCGGACGATCCCAAGAAACGGGAACTGGCAGATATGCTGGGTGGATTCCTGAACCGGCAAGATAAAGGACACTATTAATATGAGAAATTATAGATTTTCACAACGCAGTCTAGATAATCTCAAGGGTGTTCATAGTGACCTCCAAGAG
>SIHH01000486.1 GCA_004299065.1 Phormidium sp. SL48-SHIP
CGTAGGCTCCCCATAGACCCAAGAATCCCCACGCCTTCAGGCTGGGGAGTGTCAAATCGACAATGGTGCATCGTTGGCCTGGTTAATTGATCGCCAGCAGCGACAAGTTTGGCTATATCGCCCCCAACAGCGGCCTCAATGTCTGGAAAACCCAGTACAGGTGAGTGGAGAGCCTGAATTGCCCGGTTTTCAGTTAATGATGGCCTCCATTTGGTAGGGGCTATTTTGGCCTGGCGTCACTCAGACACGACATCTTTGGGGCGATCGCGTTTCAACATCACCGTGGCCAGGATAATTCCCACAATCGCTAATCCTCCCATCGGATAAAACGCATAGATATAACTCCCAAACCAATCCCGAACTTGTCCCGCCACGAGGGTTCCCAACAAGGCCCCGACACCATAGGCGGTGAAGACAATCCCGTAATTTTGAGCATAATCATCAGGATTAAACAGCCGTAGCGTCGCCGTGGGTGCGAGGGCTAACCATCCCCCCAGGGAGAACCAAAAGAGGCAAAAAGCAACGATATAGGTGGCGACTTGTCCCTCTTGGGCATTCACCATCAAAATACAGGCAATAAGAATTAGGGTATAGGAGGCGATCGCCACATAACGGGGTTGCAGGCGATCGCACAACCAGCCAAACAGCGGCCGACTCGCCCCATTGAATAAGGCAAAAATCGAGACACTGGTTGCGGCCAGTCCTGGATCAATGGCAATAATTTCTTCCCCAACAGGACTCGAAATCCCAATCGCACTTAGCCCAACAAAAGTCCCAATGGTATAACAAATCCAGAGACCATAAAAAGAGGGGCTTTTGAGCATCTTATCTGGATAGCTAACTGGTGCTACCATAGATGCTTTATTGTTATTTTTTTGCGATGGAACCCAACAGGATGGGGGCAACTTCATTGTCGTTGAAACAACCAAAATAATCACCGCAAACAAGGCTCCCAAAATAAATAACGTTGGTCGAGCCTGATAGCGATCAATCAAAAACTTAGCCAAAGGAGCCGTGATAAACGGAGACAACCCAAAGCCAACAATCGTTAAGCCCACGGCCAACCCTTTCTTATCGGGGAACCACCGAGCCGACACCGCCATCGGCACGCCATAGGTAATGCCCACACCAATTCCAGCAATTACACCATAGCCGAGAACCATCACGCCAATATTGTTGGCAAAACTTGCGAGAATATAGCCCAGCCCGACAATAACGCCTCCAATTGCTGTCATCAACCGGGTTCCCATGCGGGTAATATAAAACCCTGCAATGGGCATCGTAAAAGCATAGCAAAGCAGGGCAATCATATAGGGCAGTAAGCTTTCGGTCGCCGTCAAGCTCAAATCTGCCTCCAGAGGCTTTCTAAAAATACTCCAAGAATAAACTGTCCCCAGACAAAGCAAAACCAGCATTCCCAGAGGAATCAGCAACCAACGCCCTCGTTCCGGAGGAAGTCCGAATAGCTTTAGGTCTGATTCTGGTGTAGAGATATTCATCAC
>SIHH01000129.1 GCA_004299065.1 Phormidium sp. SL48-SHIP
GTTATGTCTGAGATGTCTGAGAACGAACACCAATTAAGCCTTTTCGGGGACAGTCCCGCTGAGGCTCCGGCCACGGTATGCAAGGAACACATTCCGACGGATGGGACGCTGGCGATCGCACCGGGGACCTATGATAACCTCGCGCAACTGAATGACCATTGTCAACGCTGTCAACGCTGCGGCCTGGCGGCGACTCGCACTCAGGCGGTGGTTTCTCGGGGGAATCCCCAAGCGCCGATTGTCATTATCGGCGAAGGACCGGGACAACAGGAGGATGAGCGAGGATTGCCGTTTGTCGGCCGTTCAGGAGAATTACTCGAAAATATCTTAGCGTCTGTTAATTTCGATACAGACAAAGATATTTATATCTGCAACGTCGTGAAATGTCGTCCACCGGGAAATCGCAACCCCAACCCCAAGGAAATCGAAGCCTGTAAACCGTATCTCCTCGAACAAATCCGTTTAGTGAACCCTAAAGTTATTCTCATGACAGGGGCTGTAGCGGTTAAAACCCTGTTAAAGGAAAAGCGAGGCATCACTAAAATTCGCGGTCAATGGTTTGAATGGGAAAATCGCCTTTGTATGCCTATTTTTCATCCAGCCTATTTGTTACGAAATCCATCACGAGAGACGGGAAAACCGAAATGGTTGACTTGGCAAGATATGCAGGCAGTACGAGCTAAGGTTGAAGAGTTAGGCGCTCTGTAATTCTGATTTGGCAAGGGTTGACGGGATAACTGGATTGAATGTTCTAATTAGAATTTAGGTTCATCTTTACCGATTCAACGGTTTCAGAATTGCGAGAGTTGAACGATGATTGAATGTTTGCTGTCGGCACAATCATGGCTAACATGGAGAGGATTAGAATGGTCCAAGCTCCATAGAGGATAAAGCTCTCGCGGGTTGGTTTGTCGGAAGTCGGTAACGTCATACTATTAGCTGCCTTAACGTAATGGTTGGCGATGCGATCGCGATGGCTGGTGTAGGAGGGTTTCATAACTCGGGATTCGGGGGAATGAGAGGGTGGTTTTGGCTGTCGGGAGGGTTCGAGTTGAACCTGAGCCGTTTGGCTCAATGATTTAATTATCTCTGATAGGGTAGCCTATGTCTAAGACCTAAGTCGCGTCAATGGGTGAGATATCTTAGGGTCGGGCGCGATCGCAACCCCAGTCTCAGGCGATCGCGATCACAAGTTGGCGCTCAAGCCTAAGCGGGCCAAGGGTCTAGGGGCTTCAGCGGCCATGCCCGCCCTGCCATGCTATAAGTGAAAACGCTCTATTTTAGGGGAAAATCGATCATGAACCTGTGGCTGAACTCGTCCAAACCGAGCCCTTTTACTCGCTGGTGTCGACAATCTTGGGTGTTACTGCTAATTGTGATCTTGGGGATGGGGATGATGGTCCCGGTGGCGATCGCCCAAGAGAACACGGTTAATTATACGCTCACTGACCTGCGCGATCGCGATTTTCATGAGGCCGACCTCGAAGGGGCCGCCTTAGCTGGGGCCAACATGAAGGGGGCTAACTTCGAGAACGCCAATCTGCGGGGAACGATCCTCACCAAAGGTAGTTTTTTTGAGGCTAACCTCGAAGGGGTAGATTTAACCGACTCCTTTGCCGATCGCGTGGTTTTTGATCGGGCCAATCTCCGCAACGCCATCTTTACCGATGCGATCGCCAGTAGCAGCACCTTTAACGACGCCACCATTGAAGGCTGTGACTTCTCCGGCACAATCTTAGACCGCTATCAAGTCGTCAAACTCTGCGATCGCGCCCGGGGAACCAACCCCATCACCGGTGTGTCCACCCGCGTGAGTCTTGGCTGTCATTAAGGTGCTGTTTTGAGGTGCAAGTGTTGCCTTAAACTGCTCCCAGAATACTGGCCAATAGGGCTTTCTGGACGTGCATCCGATTTTCCGCCTGATCCCAAACCCGAGAATGAGGTCCTTCGATGGCTTCATCGGTAATTTCCTCCCCTCGGTGAGCCGGGAGACAATGGAGGAGAATCACCTGAGAATCCGCATGAGCGATGAGGTCATCATTGACCTGATAGGGTTGAAAAACGGGGATGCGATCGCGAGCTTCGGCCTCTTGTCCCATACTGGCCCAAACATCAGTATAAATGGCTTGAACCCCTCGAACAGCGGCGATGGGGTCATTGAGGAGTTCAACCTTGGCGCGATCGCCGGCCAAATGACGAGCCTTCTCCACCACCTGCAAATGAGGTTCAAACCCGGGCGGTGTGGCGACTCGCACATTCACCCCTAGCAGAGCGCAACAGAGCATCAACGAATGAGCCACATTATTCCCATCACCGACATAGGTCACCGTTGTACCACGAATGTCGCCAAAACACTCCCGGAGCGTCAACAAATCCGCCAACGCCTGACAAGGGTGAGCCAAGTCCGTCAGAGCATTGACCACGGGAATCTTGGCATAATGAGCAAAGGCGTCCAAATCCGCCTGAGCAAAGGTGCGAATGGCCACCACATCCAAATAGCGATCTAACACTCGCGCCGTATCGGCTAACGGTTCCCCACGGCCAACCTGAGTTACCTTAGGATTGAGATCAATCACCTGACCTCCCAACTGGTACATCGCCACCGAAAAACTAACACGAGTTCGCGTGGAGGCCTTATAGAACAGGAGTCCCAGGACTTTCTGACAATTTGGGGTTAGCTCTTGGGTTTTCAAGGCTCGTGCCAGTTCCAACAGCCCCTCAACCTCAGCGGCACTCAGGTCTGTTAGACTCAAAAAATCACGTCCGTTCAATCCACTCATCCTTGAGTTGGTTGTCATGGCTAACCCTCCTACAACACGGCCCGATTCCAAGGTTCATAGACTATACCATACCCCTTCTGCTGCCAGAGTCCACATCGAACAGCAACCCCAGGCCGATTCCCCGTTCCCCGTTCCCCGTTCCCTGTTCCGAAGTTCCCTCTTTTGATGATTCCACTTCCTGGCTATCACATCATCGAAGCGATCGCCGTTGAACCGAGCCCCAGCCTTGGTTCCGGTTCAAACCGCCATCGACGAACCCGTCCCAAGAACCATGTCTATCGGGGCTATCGTGAGCGCGATGGCCAGCCGGTGATCATCAAAACCCCGAGTCGAGAGTATCCTCAACTCACCGAAATTGCGCGTCTGCGTCATGAATACGACATTGCGGCGTCCCTCGATAGTCCGTATCTCATGGGGGCGATCGAACTCACCCAAACCCCGCGCTTAGCCGCCATTTACCGAGATATCGGCGGTATTTCCCTCGATCGCCTCTTCAGCGCCGAATCCTCAGTTCCCGATTCCCCAACGGCTTTTCTCAAACAGATCGAGATCGCCATTCAACTGGCCAAGGCCCTGCGAGATCTCCATCAGGCCAAACTGGTTCACAAAGACATCAAACCCTCAAACATTGTCTATAACCCCGAGCGCCAGCAGCTTCAACTCATTGACTTTGGCATCACCTCCCGTCTGTGCCAAGAAAACCATACCAGCACCAGTAATCGGCCCTTTCATAGTCTCGAAGGAACCCTGGCCTATCTCTCCCCGGAACAAACCGGGCGCATGAATCGGCGGCTGGACTACAAAAGTGATTTTTATTCTCTGGGAGTCACTCTCTACGAACTCCTAACGGGACGAGTTCCTTTTCTCAGCCATGATGCCCTAGAGCTAGTTCACTGTCATATTGCCAAGGTTCCCACTCCACCTCAACTGCTCAATCGGGATATTCCTCTACCCCTGTCCGATGTGGTGATGAAGCTGCTGTCTAAGAGCGCCGAAGACCGCTATCAAAGCGCCTTTGGTCTCCTCAAAGACTTAGAAAATTGCCAAGCGCAACTGGAGCAGAAACAGACAATTTCTCCCTTCCCCTTAGCTCGATTCGATCGCTCGGCGGAACTGCAAATTCCCGCCAAACTCTACGGACGGGAATCGGAAGTGGCTCGGTTGATGGAAGCTGGGGAACGAGTCATGTCTGGAGCCGGGGCAGAGCTGTTGTTGGTGTCGGGCTATTCTGGGGTCGGGAAATCGGTATTAGTGCAAGAAATTCATCGTCCCGTTGCCCGGTATCGCGGCTATTTTGCAGCGGGTAAATTTGAACAGTTAAAAGGCAATCTGCCCTATTTCGGCTTTCGTCAAGCCATCCTGGATATCTTAGAACAATTACTGGCTGAAAATCAGCAACGGCTGAATGCCGTTAAAACCTGTTTGACAGCGGCCTTGGCTGAGCCAATTCGGGCGACGTCTCTGTATGGCACGTCTGATGTGGCCTCGGCTGGGACTTCGACTGGGGCAACGACAGCGCCATCCGACTTAGATGTCCCAGGTTCACGGCCTCGGGTCAAGGTTCCCCGTGTCTTGGAGGAGATTCGTCAACGAAATTCGGTCATTTTGCCCGCTGTCGCCGCTGTGGACTATCAAACGCTGGCGTTGCATCTGTTGCCGGAATTGGCGGAGGTGTTGGAGAGTCCGAGTTCTTCAGAACTTCGAGAACTCCCTTGGCCCGGAGAGATCCCGGCGCGGATTCAACATGAGCTATTTTGCCGGATTTTCGAGGCGATCGCCCAACCGGGTCATCCGTTGGTCTTATTTCTCGATGATTTGCAATGGGCCGATACGGCGTCGATTAAGCTGTTGGCGGATTTGTTGCTGCGCTCAGGTACTGAGCGAGGCAAACCCCTATTACTGGTGGGGGCTTATCGGGATAATGAAGTCAATGCCAATCATCCTTTGCTGTTAACTCTCGAAGAATTGCAACGGGAGGGGATTCGTCCAGAACAGTTGAAGCTCAAAGGTTTAGATTTTGCCTGCGTTCAATCTCTGATTGCCGATAGTTTAGCGCTGTCTGAGTCGGAGGTCTGTCCGTTCGCCGATTTGATGTGGCGTAAAACTGATGGGAATCCCTTTTTCTTGACCCAGTTATTGCTGTCGTTGGCCCGAGATGAATTGTTGTTTTTCGACGGGTCTGAGGGGCGTTGGTGTTGGGATAGCGATCGCCTGGCCTCCGTCGAAATTTGCGAGAATGTGATTGATTTGACGGTGCGCAAGTTGCAAACCTTGCCCCAAGAAACCCAAAATTTACTGATGTTAGCCGCTTGCATTGGCAATCGCTTTGATTTGAGAGTGTTGTCGGTGGTGAATGAGCGATCGCCCCGTCGCACGGCGGCCGATTTATGGGAGGCGATCGCCCAGGGACTGATCATCCCCCTCAATGAAGCCTATAAAATTCCCTTGACCCTAGATGCGTCCACAGAGAACGAAGCTGAGGATGCCGAAATTGCGAAACTGCCGATTCGCTATACCTTTGGGCACGATCGCGTCCAACAGGCGGCCCTAGCTCTGATTAGCCCCGAGATTCGCCAGGATGTGCGGGTGCAAATCGGTAAACTTCTCTTAGCCAGTACGCCTCCAGAGGCTCTGGAGGACAGCATTTTTGAGATTGTCAATCAGTTTAATGCCGGGGCCGCGTTAATGGTTCATCCTCAAGAACGGCAACAGTTGGCTCGGTTGAACCTGATGGCGGCTCGTAAAGCGAAGGCGGCCAGTGCTTGGGAGACGGCCAGTGATTATTTGGATGTGAGCCGGATTGCTCTGGGGGATGAAGGTTGGCAACGAGATTATGATCTGACAATGGCGGTTTATCTAGCCGCCTTAGAGGTGGAAGTGGCCTTGGTGCAAGGGCGACCACCGAGATTTAACCGGATTCCGCGCTATCGCAGTGAGGTGTTGTTGGCGACGGTGTTGCGGGAGGCGCAAACGGATTGGGAAATGGCCCAAGCCTATTTTCAACAACTGCGCTTTTATGGGGTGTTGCAAGACCGTGATCTCGCCCTAGAGATGGCTCAGAAGCTGTTTGAGCGGTTGGGGGTTTCTTTTGCCCCGGAAGCGGCTAGGGTCGTGTATATGCCCCTACCAGAGTCCGTATCGGGAACATTTGAGACGCTCTCCCCTGGGCTTGAGTTGGCTCTGCAAGGTCTGGATGTTTTGGCGGAGTTGGCGTCGTTGACGGATGCGGCGCTTCTGGAGCGGGCGATCGCCACTCAGTTGCAGGTGTTAGAGTCCCAGGGGGGGAGCCGAACTTGGGGACCATCTGCCGTGATGTTTGCTTGGGTGGCGGCTCTGGGGGCGGCTCACGGAGGCTGGCCGCAAGCTGAGCAGGGGGCGGAGTTGGCCCTCGATGGGTTGCGCTCTTGTACGTTGGGGATTCAGTCGTCGGAGTTGGCGACGAGGGTGCAAGTGCTGTTGGCGGCCCGGGTTCAACCCTGGTTTAAGCCGCTGTCTCAGACGTTACCGTCTCTGCGAGAGGGATTGCTGCTGGCGCGGGAACAGGGATGGCTCTCGGCGTTGGTTCAGGCGGCGTTTTCCTATTGTGGGCAGTTGTTTTGGGGAGAACCGACGCTCTCGGCGGTGCGGTTGGGGCAGAGTATGGCGATCGCCAGTCTCCAGGGAACTTATCCCCGCTTAGGGATGGCCCTGGGGCAAATTTGGCAGCCGTTTTTAAGTCGTTTGCTGGGTGAGGGCGTTGAGAGTGCGGCTGGTGAGGGGGGGGCGGCGATGCTGTCTCCAGAGGCGGGGGCGTTGGTGGACTATTGGCAAACTCTGGTGACGCTTCTCGAGGATCTGTTGTTTGGTGAGTGGGATCAGGCTCTGGCGACGGCTCGACGGAGTGAGCGTCTCTCGGGGATGGCTCTGGGGTTGGTGGATGGGGGCTATCAGTTGGCCTATCAATTGTTGGCGCGGCTGCGAGTGCCGTTGTCCCCTGAGGAGTTGTTGGCGGCCCAGGGCGATCGCGATCGCTTGGCGGACTGGGCGCAACGGGTTCCAGAGAATTTTGAGCCATTGCTGTTGCTGGTGCAGGCGGAGTTATGCCAGCAGCGAGGGGAGGTGTGGCCGGCGATGCAGCAGTATGATGCGGCGATTGCCAAGGCGAAGGAGTTGGGCCGCTGGTTTGATGCGGCGATCGCTCATGAGCAGGCGGCCCGGTTCTATCGGGTGGCTGGACGGGAGATGATCGCCCATGTCTATCGACAAGGGGCTGAACGCCATTATCAGATCTGGGGGGCGGGGGCGTTGGTGCGCCGGGTCCCGAGGTCGCAACCGCTGGCCCCGACGCTGGATCAGACCTGGAGTGATCCTCTCAATGCCACGCTGACGGATGCGCCGTTGGAAACGATTTTAGAGACGTCGATGGATGTGTCGTCGGGGGAGATGTTCGATCGGGTGACGGCGATTAAGGCGACTCATGCGCTTTCGAGTGAGATTGTCTTGGAGTCGCTGTTGAGCAAGTTGATTGAGATTGTTTTGGAAAATGCGGGGGCGCAAACGGGCTTTTTGATTTTGGCGGCGTCGGATGAGACTCTACCTCGGGGTGAGGTGCCGCCGTTGTTTGTGGAGGCGGCGGGAACGGTGACGACGGAACGGATTACGGTTCGTCAGGGACTGCCTTTGGAGCATTGTGAGTTGTTGCCCCATTCGGTGATTTATTATGTGGCGCGGCGGCGGGAGTCGGTGGCGTTGGATGATGCGGCGACGGTCGGGGCGACCCGTTTTTCGCCTTTACTCGGAGGGGTGGGCGGCCCTGAACGGTTTGCGAATGATCCTTATATTCAGCAATATCGCCCGCGATCGCTCCTCTGTGCGCCGATTGAACGGCAAGGAAAGTTGGTGGGGGTGCTGTATTTGGAGAATAATTTGACGGTGGGGGCGTTTACTCACGAACGCTTGGATTTATTGCGCTTGCTCTGTTCTCAGGCGGCGATTTCGATTGAGAATGCGACGCTTTATGAGAGTTTGCAGGCGTCGGAACGACGGGAACGGGAACGGGCGGAGCAGTTGGAACGCTCTCTGGCTCAGTTGGATTTGGCGCAACATCAGTTAATTCAAAGTGAGAAGATGTCGGCTTTGGGGCAGTTGGTGGCTGGGATTGCTCATGAGATTAATAATCCGGTGGGCTTTATTGTGGGCAATTTGACTCTGGCGGATAATTATATTCGGGATTTGATTGAGCATTTGCAGTTGTATCGCGATCGCCTTCCTGAGCCGGATGAGGAGATTTTGGATCATGCTGAGGAGGTGGATTTGGATTATCTGTTGGAGGATGCGCCCAAGTTGATGGCGTCGATGCAGGTGGGGGTCGATCGCATTCGCGAGATTAGTAAGGCGTTACGGACGTTTTCTCGCAGCGATCGCGATCAGCCGGTTCGCTATGATCTCCATGATGGTCTCGAAAGTACGCTTTTGATTCTCAAGCATCGTCTCAAGGCCAATCCGAAACGCCCCGAGATTCAGGTGCTGCGTCACTACGGCTCGTTGCCGGAGGTGCAAGCTTTTGCGGGACAGTTGAATCAGGTGTTTACCAATTTGATTGCTAATGCGATTGATGCGTTAGAAGAAGCCCGTCAGGGGATGAGTTTTCAGATGTTGCAACGAACTCCGAATCAGATTACGTTGACGACGGCTTTGTCTGAGGATGGGGATTGGGCGGTGGTTCGCGTGGCGGATAATGGTCGGGGGATGTCTGAGGCGGTGCGATCGCGCATTTTTGAGCGCAGTTTTACGACGAAGGGTGTCGGCCAAGGAACGGGCCTAGGTTTGTCGATTTGCCGTCAGATTGTGGTGGATAAGCATGGCGGCTCGATTGATTGTCAGTCCCGCTTGGGGCAAGGGACGGAGTTTATTCTGCGGATTCCTCTGCGTCGTCCTGGACAGGGCTGAGTTGCTCACGCTGCGTTGTTGGCTGATTGAGATGGCTCTGGTTTTGAAGGTGTTGATTTTTAAGTCAAGCGTACTTGCAGGTTGGATGTTTGGTTCCAAGTTTATAACCGAGAACCCCTCCCGCCTTTCCATGGATTATTGAAGGTATGTTTTCATTATAGCATGATTTTTCTGGGATGGTGCATGAATTTAATCCCATTTTTTCGCCCCAACTGGTTTTTCGCCCCGACTGGCTAGACATCTGACAACGAATTTAACGAATTTAACGTTAAGTCAAGGTCGCGAGAAGGCCCACCGGAACCGATTCTACTGATCACCAATATCGTTTGAACTTTCGTCTTGGGTAACCTGGCTAATCTCGGTTACGTCCATTCCCGGTTTCGCCTCTCCCGAATTAATGCGGTTGGGGCGATTTTTCTCAATCCATTGCTTAGTCGTTTTCCAAGCTCCCCAGGAACAAAAGACACTCAATCCTAAAACCAGTAAAAATAGGATGGGTGCTGGTAAACTTCGTCCCTGGGTTTCGTGACTCGGTAAGGGAAGTTTCTCGGTAATCAATCCTGATGTGGAGGCGACAATCGCTCCCGCTGCAATCCCCACCCCAATTGACTGGATTTGGTCTTGTAAGTCTTCATTGGCGTCCTGTTGTTGCTGGGATAGCTCTTTTTCCCAGGCTTGACGACGGCGATCGCATTCGGCTTGATCCACTTCCACTAATCCCCGAATGGTGGCGATGGATTGATTGAGCAGATTCGACCCTGGATTGAAATAGTTTAAGTCGGCTCGGATTTGCTTCTGAAAGGCGATCGCCTCCTTCTCCACAAACACCCGAAACGGAGACAACGGCTCCTGAATCCGTTGTTCCATATGCTCCAAAATAGCTT
Source organism: Phormidium sp. SL48-SHIP (assembly GCA_004299065.1). Taxonomy (GTDB): domain Bacteria; phylum Cyanobacteriota; class Cyanobacteriia; order Cyanobacteriales; family Geitlerinemataceae; genus Sodalinema. The sequence goes on from SIHH01000129.1 coordinate 9,593, forward strand.
GATAATTACCGCTGTTAATGGCAATACTATTGTGAGCATATTCCAAATTGCGTAACTCCTTGGAATACGCTAACGACTCCTTGAGCAGTAGTTTGAGCTTTCCCTTTAACTCTCCTAACTCTTTTTCCGATAACTGGCCCGTTTTCTGACTATTTAAATACTTAAAATTAAATTTATTTAATACTCCCTCAGTTTCATTAACAATACTATCCGCTTTATTGTAAAAGATGCGACTACTTAAATACATTTGTCGCACTTTGTGATAGTATAAAAATAAGCTTGGTAAATCCCAATAAAACTCCTGTAACTTGAGGGTTGGAGTTTCATCAAATAAAAACCAAATTAACAAATGACCATAGGGATTTTCCGCCGCTGTCTGTTTAGGATTGCCATATTCATAGAGATAGCCCCCTAGACAGTCGTAGGCGCGATATAACGGTGGAAACTTGTCAGAAGACGAGTCTGGGGGGAGATGAAAGAAATTGAGCCAACAGCGTCTCGCTAAACCATCTAATTCCCGGATATTTTCCGGTGGCGACCCCTCTAAATAAGCCGTTAAGAGCAGCGTTTGTCCCACATCCCCCAGGGGTGGCGGACATTGGGGGTTAAAACAATGATTGGGATTGAGGTTTCTAAGGTCAGACAGTATATAACCATCTAGTCCGAATTGTTCAGGACAGAAGAGATTGAGGTTGAGAGCGTAACAATCATGAAGGGATTGAGGATAGAGAAATCCTTGCAGTTTCTCATCTTTTGTGCTAATAAATTCGTATTGGTGGAGAGATTGAGGCGAGGTTGGGGTCAGTAACTCGGAGGTTCCGTTGGGGGTATCCGTTCGCAGGGAGAGGGAGGGGTTAATCCCGAAGGGGTCCAGGATATCTTGATACCGCTGTTTCAGCCAATGCAGATTTATCCCCTCTAGGTTTTCAGAGGAGGGGGTTTCTGGGGAGACGACCAAGCCATGATGGTATTGATAGGCGAACCAATAGAGGCTGGGAGCGTAAATAACGTCTGGGTTAGGACTCATTCGCGTTTTTGTCGAGCGCTTCTTCAACCTGACGGGTAATGAGAGCCTTATTGGCGGTTAAGATGGGTTTGTCTCCTTCGGGAAGTTGAGCCAGGTTGGGGTTATCTGGTTGGTTTTGCTGTTGGTTCCCAATGACGCTGGCGCGAATTTCGGGATAGGCGTTATCGTCTAAGGTAATCTCATGTTGGGAACACCAGTTTTTGATAAATGAGGCTAATCGCGGTTGGCTATCTTCTACGGGTTGAAGTTCCTGGAGAAAGTTTTGGAGTTGTGTCCAGAATTGCGGCGGTGTTTCCCGATTGCGGTTGGCGGCTTCGAGGTAGGTTAGGAAGGTGGTAATCGTTTGCAACGATTTGGACGGAATGCGATCGACCATTAGACATCTCTCCCATGACAATCAAGGTCTCTAGTTTAACATTCTTCGGTGGATTCTGGTTACTTGGGGGTGAATCCCAGAAACTCGGTTTCTTATTTTGGCGGAGGCGCGGTGTCAACTCGGGTCGAATCCCAGAAACCGGGTTTCTTGGAGAAACT
>SIHH01000487.1 GCA_004299065.1 Phormidium sp. SL48-SHIP
TGATGTTTCTCGACTCACAACCGAACCTCCCGGCATTCTCGAACGACACTCAACTTAGGGAGGGCGCACCACTTGCGGTTCGCCTCTACAGGCCATTGTACCCTCGACCCAACCCAGCCGCCGCCGAAACTCTTGCTCCGTCACCTCTTACGCCAATAGCTGACGAGCCTTCGCCGGCGCCTCCTCCTCATCTCAGGCGGCAGAGCCGCGCCAGGTCGGTGTCATGGCAGAGCCATAACACCAGGATGTGGAAGCACACCATGTTAGCCAAGTGTCTCGGTTGAGTCTTTAACTGCCCATGTTAGACTAATGCTGTTCTACCCTATGACTCTTAGCATCAACATCCCTGACCCCCCAAGGGGTTCTAACTCGCCCAGGTTAAACCTCATTGCCATGGAAGCCCTACGAATCATCACTCAACCCGTCAATCGACAAATAGCCATCAACCTACCCCCATCATTCAGTAGTGAACAGCATTACGAAGTGATTGTCTTACCCATCCCCTCTGAAGAATCAATCCCCCCGACCCCCCGGCGAAAACCCTCTCCAAAATTAGCCGGTACGGCTCGCCTCATGGACGATCTAACGACACCGGGCATTCTTGACTCGGATTGGCAATTGTCTTAGATACCCCTGCCCCACCCTCGTCCATGGTGTTACTCGATACCCATATTTGGATCCGTTGGCAAAATCAGTAGACCGGTCGGTTTGCACTGCCTGAAACGGTCATCACTCTCATCGAAACAACAGAGGCTGTGGCCATTAGTGCCATCTCTTGTTGGGAACTCGGTCAACTCGTTAAACGCCAGCGAGTCGAACTGTCTCTTCCTCTCCACGAATGGGTCTGTACGGCACTTGAAGGAGACATTCAGGTCTTCCCCATTGATCGGGCGATCGCCTTAAAAGCCTCTCAGCTACCGGAGCATCATCGCGACCCTGCGGATCGAATTATCATCGCCACGGCTTTGGTCCATGATACCCAGTTGATGAGTTTTGATTCAGCATTCCCGAGCTATACAGAGCTGGGCGATCGCTTACTGTCGAGTTAATTGTCACTCTCAACTGCCTTTTCATATCAGGCGGCAGAGCCGCCCCACGTCGGTGTCATGGCAGAGCCATAACACCAGGATGCACCAGGATGCCAGGATGTGGAACAGACCATCCAAGCAACGTTCCCGTTCCTTGAGGACTGGGGCAAAATAGTCAAAGCGGCAGTCCGGGGGGAAGTCCGGAATTAACTCCGCCACCAAGTTCGGTTCTAACAGAAAGATGCGGTAGGGGCATAACCCACCCCTGCCCCTCCCAGGAGGGATAACCCACCCCTACCCCTCCCAGGAGGGGATTTTTCGCCCCTACTGTTTTCATGACGGCGATCGCAGTCAGGTCAAGACACCGAGTGTCTCCAAAGACACCCGGTGTCTGGAGTGACTAAACCAAACCCGTCAACCAAGCCTGAAAATCTCCCATCCCCCTAAACTCCAACAACGCCTCCGCCAG
>SIHH01000488.1 GCA_004299065.1 Phormidium sp. SL48-SHIP
CATAGCCACAGACGGAACAGGTCTCTGAGGAGTCAGGATTTTGGCTTCCGCAAACGGGACATTTCATCGGCGGGTCATCCATGGGGTGGGGACTTGAGCATAATTGTATCGTGAAGTGGGGATGCGGTTGCTTCCATGGCTCTCCCCATCCTCAACCCAGAACCCACCACCTCATCTGATGAGACACGGGGACGGGTGCGCGGGGAAGGTTTACCTGAGCCACCACCGAGTCGAGCCGTCCTGAGATGGATTTGTTGTTGGTTTTGACCGGGGTCTAGCCAATGGACAGATCTGAAGTACCCCGACTTAGTAAACAGGTTTGGTATTAGCTCTGTTCAGCGGCCACAGTTTGACGGTTCTGTCCCTGGAAGCTGAGACTACCTGAGTGCCATCGGGGCTGAAATTCGCACTCCTGACCCAATCTGAGTGATCCTCAAAGGACTGTATGAGTTGACCATTGTTCACCTGCCATAGTTTCACGGTTCCGTCGTCGGAAGCCGAGACCACCAGAGTGCCATTAGGGCTGAAATTCGCACTCGTGACCTGACCGGAATGACCCTCAAAGGATTTTAGGAGTTTACCATTGCTCACCTGCCATAGTTTGACAGTTCTGTCGGAGGAAGCGGAGACCACCCGAGTCCCATCAGGGCTGAAATTCGCACTGTTAACCCCATAAGAATGACCCTCAAAAGACTGTAGGAGTTGACCATCACTCACCTTCCACAGTTTTAACGTTCCGTCAATAGACGCTGAGACCACCCAAATACCATCGGGGCTGAAATTGGCACTGTTGACCCAATTAGAATGACCCTCAAAAGACTGTAGGAGTTGGCCATCACTCACTTGCCAAAGTTTCACCGTTCTGTCGAAGGAAGCGGAGACTACCCGAGTCCCATCGGGGCTGAAATTGGCACTCGTCACCCAACCGGAATGACCCTCAAAGGACTTGATGAGTTGACCATTGCTCACCTGCCACAGTTTCACCGTTCTGTCGTTAGAAACCGAGACCACCTGAGTGCCATCGAGGCTGAAATTGGCGCTGCGGACCCAATCCGAATGACCATCAAAGGACTTGATGAGTTGACCATTGCCCACGTGCCATAGTTTCACCGTTCTGTCCCGAGAGGCGGAGACCACCTGAGTGCCATCAGGGCTGAAATTGGCACTCCAGACCGAATCTGAATGGCCCTCAAACGACTTGAACGGTTTGTTCAAAGGCTGGGATGGTTTATTAGTTCCTCCTCTCGAATTCCTTGACTCCTGAACTTTGAGTTGCTGCAACTGAGGCTTAAGGTCCGCTTGTCCCCACCGCCGTTCCGCCGCCGCCACTTGTGCCTGAGCTTGTTCCCACCGCCGTTCCAACGCCGCCACTTGTGCCTGAGCTTGTTCCCACCGCCGTTCCGCCGCCGCCACTCGCGCCTGTGCTTGTTCCCAAACTCGTTTCGCCGCCGCCACTCGCCGCCGTTCCTTCTCCAAAAACGCCTCGGGAATCT
>SIHH01000489.1 GCA_004299065.1 Phormidium sp. SL48-SHIP
CTAAGAGTTCTCTTTCGTTCTCCGTTTCTGTCAAACTGCCTACTGAGTGACTTTGAAGCGTCGTTTGCGACCCACTGGCTGATTTCCTCGGTCCAACCTTCGCCAGTTCGTAGCGTGTGCTCGATGTCATTCTTAAGCGTCCAAGGGTTCATTCATCAGGGCCTTCCTTAATTACCGTGGGGAACACAGGTGCCAAAGCCTTACGAATCTCTCGTGCAAGAAGGACGTGCTCATGTTGGGTTACACCCGGATCATCCCTCACATCAAGGTAGTGAAGCCAAGAACGGAGAGTTCCGTTAACATAAAGAGTGCTCATGGTGAGGCCCTCAGGGAGGATGACACGGGCGCACTCTTTGGCAACTCCACTGCCAACAAGATTAGTATATTCTGCCCTACACTCATTATTAGTCCCGTCAATTAAGTCATTCCACCTTTGCTCAAGACCGGCATCATCGTTAGCAATACTATTTTGACGGTTCTTATTATCTTGAAGCCTTACCTCACGCTCACAGAACTCAATCTCATCTGAATACCGTTGGCTGAACTCCTGAAAACTAAAGCTACGATGACGAAGAAGTTGACGACTAATATCCCGAGGAGCTCTCACTTCAACCACAGCATTAGCCATTTCGAAAATTGACCAATGCTTGTTCCTCATGCAGTAGTTAAGTAGTTTGTCGTAATTATCCCCACGGTCTTCGTATTCTCGGTTAGAGGACACCCGAGCGCAGAAAGCCACAAGGGACTCCGGGTTATCTACCGGAGCCTCTTCTACTGGTTGGGTTACAGCAATAAGTTTAGCACTTACAGTCAAAGGATGCTCCAAATAACTTCATCTTGGCCTTTGTCAATACCCACTCGCTCAACGTAGGTAAATCCACCAGCACGGATAGAATCCACAAACAGGTATGCCATGTCGTTTAGGTCTACCATATTGTTACGCTCAACAGTAACCGTCTGGTCAAGACCATCCTCATTCATGTCAGTCTCAAACGTAATAGTGACTTTCATTAGAATCCCTCCTGATCGTCTTGGGGCTCATAGGGGACAAGGTTATCTACCCGGACTCCTTCCCAACGAACCTTCTTTGCCTTAGTGCCGACCCACACATCCAGCTTGACAGTAATATTCGACCCGTTACCGATCAGAACTTCCTCGTCCCAAAGGTTACCCTCTGCGTCAACCACCTTAGGAGTCCCCATGAGAGGGTCTTCAAAGTTGGGTTCCATATGAGGGCGGGAGACCTTGTAAGTGATGATCTTGTTACCGTCAGCATCCTCCTCACGCTTGACCAGTTGCCCCATCATGCCATCGACCGGAATACCCTTCTTTTCAAGATACTCAATCGCATCATCACGGTTGTCAAAAGGCAGCTTGATCCGGGTTTGGTAGACACCTTCGGTCTTCAGGAGTTTCTCCTTGATGTCACTATTGTCGGGGAGGTTTTCACCAGTGTCGAGAAAATAGGGGCGAAGATAGTGTGCTTTCC
>SIHH01000490.1 GCA_004299065.1 Phormidium sp. SL48-SHIP
ATTCCTTGGAACTATGCTCGTTTCTTAACCTATGCTAGTGAACGGGGTATTCTGAAACAGTCGGGAGGACGATTTCGCTTCTATCATGACCTACTACGGGAATATTTTGCTGGGGAAGACACTGAGCGCCCCCAACTGGCTCTTGCTGCTTCTTCCCGCCCTTGGCTCAATTGGACTCTTGCGGTCATGCTGTTCCTAGGCTGGCTGCTATTCACCCGAAATATCCAAACCGTGGCGCTGGATACGGCGATGATGATGTCACCCACGTTAGAGGCTCAAGACCGGGTTTTAACTGATGACCTCACCTATGGCTATCGCACTCTTCAACGGGGAGATATCATTATTTTTAAAAGTCCTAACACCTCAGCCAATGCTGAAGAGCGCCTTTACATCCGCCGCATTCTCGCCCTCCCTCACGAAACCGTAGAAATTCGTCAGGGACAGGCGTTGATTAACCATCGCCCCCTAGAAACCCTCCCCCTTCCCCCTAGCTATGAGCGAGATTCCTTCACCCTCGGGGCGGATGAATACTTCGTTGTGGGGGACAATCACGAGATTGAGGAGTTGGAGGAGTTTGCTGAAATTGTTCCCCGACCTCGCATCCAGGCTCAAGTTTTGCTGAGAATCGCCCCCCTCTCCCGATTCGGCAGCCTTGACTAACATCTTCCAGACACCGACCCTAGGTACGGTGTTGGCTTCCCAAACCTCTACCAGTTGCTGACTTGTTCTATTCATTTGTGATGTACAATTATGGAAGAAAAATTGAGGTAGCGACCTGTCCTTCTTATGAGCTATCACGACATCATTACGATTGAGCCTGATAAGCGTGGTGGTAAGCCCTGTATCCGCCGAATGCGGATTACGGTCTACGATGTGCTAGGGTGGCTAGCAGCTGGAATGTCTATGGCTGAGATCATGGACGATTTTCCCGAATTAACGGAAACCGATATTAGGGCCTGTTTGGAGTTTGCAGCTGATCGCGATCATCGCTTGGTTGCTTCTGTTGGTTCCCCATGAAGTTGCTATTTGACCAAAATCTGAGTCAAAAACTGACCTATCGATTAACTGATATTTTTCCTGACTCCAGCCATGTCCAGTTTCATGACCTTGCCGATAAAACAGATACCGAAATCTGGAAGTTTGCCAAGGAACATAACTTCTGTATTGTGACCCAAGATGCAGACTTTTGTGAGAGAAGTCGACTATATGGCTCTCCGCCTAAAGTCGTTTGGCTGCGATGTGGAAATGCAACAACCCGAGAGGTTGAAACTCTAATTCGAGCGGGTACAGAAGCCATTCAGGAACTTCTGAACGACTCTAGATTGCATTGCCTTGAGCTTCATTAGCATTCTAACAAACATGAAATGATGATATCAAAAGAAATTCACTTATGCTGAGGATGACATACTCGCGACTGAAAATCTGATTGCTAACGATTCATCGTGCATCGCCTACCTCTGCAACGCCTCTTCCTCCGCCCCAACCCCTC
>SIHH01000491.1 GCA_004299065.1 Phormidium sp. SL48-SHIP
TTATCGGGGACTTCGAGGCGCTGGACGTGGAAGGCGATCGCAAGCTACCCTTAGTGACGTTCTCCCCCGCCTAAAGGCAGGGGGATTCATCGTTCTACGAGTCTCCGTTAGCTGACAGGATCTCTCCAGCCAACCAAGAGGGAATCTCTCCCGATGCGTGAATTCGGGTGCGCCCCACCCTACTCAGTCCCAGTTTGAGGATGTTGATCGCTGCGTTCGTATCGCGATCTGCGACGAAGCCACAATGCGGACAAATATGGGTTCTCGTTGATAGAGACTTCTGCACCTTTTCCCCACAACTCGAACAGTTTTGACTCGTGTTGTGGGGCGGTACAGCAATCGCTATCTTCCCGTATTTGTCCGCAAAGTATTCGAGCCACCGACGAAACAGCGTCCATCCCGCATCGCTAATCGATTTAGATAGATGGCGATTCTTGACTAGCCCTGCAACATTTAAGTCTTCGTAGGCCACCAAATCGTTAGATTGGATTAGGCGGAGTGCCACTCTCTTGGCGTTCTCTTCTCGCTGCCGACTTACTCTTAAATGTTGACGAGCATATCGCTGTCTAGCTTTTTGATAGTTACGAGACTGGGGTTTTCCTTTACGGAACTTTTTAGATTTTTGGCGGTTGAGTCGTTTGAGTCGCTTTTCAGCCTTTCGGTAGTACTGAGGAATCGGCTCAACATTTCCTTGACTGTCTGCCAAGAAATACTTCAAGCCCACATCAATCCCTACCGATTTTTGAGAAGGGGTTAGCGGCTTGGATACTGTCAGTCTCGGATCGAGCTTGATACAAAACTGGACGTAATAGCCATCAGCCCTCCTAAGTATCCTGACGCGCTTAATCTGTTCGGGGTGGTAATAATTTAAATCCCTCGAACCAATTAAGCGCAAGTGTCCGATACCTTTCTTGTCGGTGAAGACAATGTGTTTTCTGTCTTCTGAAAGTTTCCAACCCGAAACTTTATACTCGACTGAACGGGTATTCCTTTTGAATTGAGGATAACCTTCTCTTGGTGCGCGTTCCCTAGCGCCGTGCGACGGCGCGGGGTCGCACCGCTTCTTCCCCTTGACTTGGTTTTTACAGTTTTCGTAAAAACGAGTAATGGCTCTCAGGGTTCGCTCAACCGCCGTCTGGCAAGCATGAGAGTTGAGTTCTTCAACAAACTTAAACTCTTTTCTCAGTCGTGTGTTGTACCGAAATAACTCAGCCTTACCCACACCCCGATTGTCCATCCAGTAACGCAAGACTTTATTGCGGACGAACTGAGTCGTCCGAATGGCTTCGTCGATGGCTTCGACTTGATAAGGTTTGGGTTTGACCTTGTATTCGAGAACAAACATCGTTTGACACTTCCTTGATTGGTGGCAATCATAGCACACCTAATGCCGCCCTGGAAGGGCGGGGCTTGAAACCCATTATTTTTGGTCATCCAAGGCGCTGCATTGGGACGGCGACTCAACTTATGTCAACGCCTAACTC
>SIHH01000492.1 GCA_004299065.1 Phormidium sp. SL48-SHIP
ATAACCAGCACTGCCAAGTTAGTCGGAATTAAATCAGCGAAAGGAACCGGTAAGACAGAAGCCATTGCTGATTACATTCAAGAGTATATTAATCAAGGTCAGCCCGTTATCCTACTTTCCCACCGTGTCCAGTTAGTCAAAGCCTTAACGGAACGGTTTGGCATTGATAACGCCTATAACTTCCGAATCTCTGACACTAAAGGCGTTTTAGGTTTGGGCTTGTGTGTTGACTCGCTGCACAGTGAAAGCCAAGTTAACTTTAGCCCTGACAACTGGGATGATTTTATTCTCGTTATTGATGAGGTAGAACAAGTTATTCCCCACACGCTGATCAGCAGCAAGACCACTGTGGCTAGTCACCGCACAGAAGTATTGGCTAACCTTTCCACACTTTGCCAGAATGCCAGTCAAATTATTTTGAGTGATGCTGACCTTAGCGATCGCGCATTTAACTACATTCGTTCCCTCACTGGGAATTGCTCCCAACATATTATTCAGAATGATTACCAACCGGCAAGAGGAACAAAACTTTATAATTACAAGACTCCTGAGACTTGGCTAGATGCCTTAGTGGAAAAACTTGGGGATGGGGAGAAAATTCTAATCCCTACCGACTCCCAACAAGCTAAAAGCACTTGGGGAGCGCAAACCTTAGAATCGCTGATTAAAGAGGTTTACTCTAATCTGAGGGTGATAAGAATTGACTCGGAAACCATTGTTAATCCCGAGCATGAGGCTTACCAAGCCATTGAACATCTAGACTCTCTAATCTCTCAATATGACGTGGTTATTTATACTCCCGTACTAGGGACAGGCGTAAGTATTGACCTAAAGGGACATTTTGATAGTGTCTTCTCCATCAACCAAGGAACACAATCAGAAAACAGCACCCGACAATTCATTGCCCGACTAAGAGAAGGAATCCCACGCCACTGCTACTTTAAGGCGATTGGCTGTAATTTCTTGGGCGGTGGTGAAACAAGCGATTATGAGGTTCACCGTAGCCAGAAAGCCCAAGTTAAGCAAAATCTGAGTAACTTAGGGAAACTTGAGAAAAGCCCTCTCGACTTCGACGGCAATCACTGTAAGGCTTACGCCCAATATATCGCTAACCATAACCTTAGCCTGAGTGCATACCGTGAAAATGTCCTAGAAGGCTTGCGACAAGAAGGATATGAAATAACCACCATTGAGGATATAGACGACGAAACCCGTAAAGACTTCAGAGACATGATGAAGGAAACCCGAAATGGCAACTATGACAACCTAACCAGCGCGATCGCGCAAACCGAAACCCCTTCCGATACCGAACTAACTGCACTGGAATCTAAACAGGAATTAACCGACTCCCAGCGTCACCAATTGAGGAAAGGCAAAATGGAAAAATTGTACGGCGTGGAAGCTGATCAGGAATTAGTCGAACAAGATGATGACGGGCTTTATGCTAATTTATCACTGCTGTTCTGGCTTACGATTGGGCG
>SIHH01000130.1:0-4714 GCA_004299065.1 Phormidium sp. SL48-SHIP
ACAGGGAACAGGGAACAGGGAACAGGGAACAGGGAACAGGGAACAGGTAAAAGGCAAAAGGGTAGGGGCGTACCGCAAGTGGCGCGCCCTCTCTCTTCCGGCTTTTCGGGTGAGGACTCGCCTGGATTGGGGTTAACGTAAGAGTAATAGTCCAGACTGGACTAACCCGACAAAAATCCCTAAAAGTCCCCCCAGGTTAACAATGGCTTGGAGTTCACTTTTGACAATTCCTTCAACAGCCGTTTCTAAGTTTTCAGGAGAGGTTGCCTTGACGCGATTTACGATAACCTGATCAATCGATAAAATGGGAATCGCTTGAGCGACAATTTTTTCGAGATCTTCTTCCAAATAGCGATCTAAAACCAAGGCTAACTCGTAGCTGATTGGCTCTAAGGATGAATTGACGGTTTCAGAGGACTGTAAGCGACTGATCGCCAGTTGGGCAACATTTTCAAAATCAACCGAGTTGCTGAGGCTCTCAAACAGGGGTTTCCCTTCAGTTTTAACGTATTTTCGGACACTGTCTTTGAGGGTTTTGCGGAGTTGCCGAACGGTGGAAACCGGCAAGTTTTGTAGAGACAGATTTTGCAAAAATTCTTTGAGGCGAGATTGTAGGGAAAGAGAGTCAATGACTTCGGCTAACCGTTCATTCGCTTGTTCCTTGTCATCTAAGCAAAAGTTTCTCAGGCGAATCAGTGCATTTCGTAATCCTAAAAAGTTGGCAACTAGCCAGTAGGTTCCACTACTTTTTTCTCGGAAACTTTCATCAATAATTAAGATATTGCGATCAGTTAAAAAATCGATGAGGGCGAGGCGAACGGCGTTGGGGGACAAAGCAATTCTCATCAACCAATCCGAGAGTTGAGAGGCTTGTCGTTCAGTGAGTTGAAATTCTAGGAGAACATCATCAAAAATTTTATTGAGTTGATGGTCTAGGAAGTCTTCCCGTCGGGCGAGAACTTTGAGGATACGGGGGAGCGATCGCCCCGCCAAATCTCGCAAAATTCCAGCAATAATTTTATTACTTTTATCATTAGGGTCAGCCTTTAAACTACCTTGGGCCATACGCAACAGCCAGAGAATTGCACCCTGAATGCGCTCGATCGCCAACAGACGGCGAGCCAATTTTTGCAGTTCACTTGGTGTCAGCAATGACCCCATAATCGTATCTGACACCCGTTTCGCCAGTCGTTCTTGATTACGGGGAATCAAGCCGGGAGTAAAGGGAAGCCGATACCGGCCAATGTGATAGGCCCGATAAGGACGAAACAGCATTTTAATGGCGAGATCATTGGTGAAATAACCAATAACTCCGCCAGCAATGGGGGGAATAATCAAAAACCAGATGTCTGGGAGTAGCAAGGGAGTAGAAAACCGGGAATAGGAACTCAGCAAGAGAGACTCAACGAGCGAGACTCAGAAACAAAATCGGGCGATTAGACGTGGGGTTTACGGGCGACGAGAACCCCCATCATGCCACCCATGAGTGGATAATGGACGACTTGTGCGAAACCGACCGACTCCGCCAGTTGAACTTGAACCGAACCGCTCGGAAAGCGATCGAGACTTGGGGCAATATACGCATATTCATCCTTAAGCTGAAACCGTTGTGCCGTCGGAACCACGAGCGTATCGAGATACCATTGTTGAAAGGCTTGCATGGGCGCCGATTGAGGACGGTGCATATCCAAAATTGCCACCTTAGCCCCCGGTTTGAGGACGCGATAGAGTTGTCGTAATCCTTGGGGAATATCCGTTAGATTCCGTAGGCCATAGCCCATCGTCGCGGCGTCGAAGTGGTTGTCTGGGAAAGGTAAATCCAACGCATCGGCCGGCACCCACTCCACCTCTCGCAGTTGCTGGTAACTGCGACGACGGGCCACCTCTAACTGGGCTGAGGAAAAATCAGCACCCACGACAGTTCCCGTTGAACCGACCACTTCGGCGAGCAGCAAGGCCAGATCGCCACTCCCACAGCAGACATCTAAAACCCTGTCGCCCGGTTGGGCCTCAGACCAGGCGATCGCCATCTGCTTCCAGATGCGGTGCGTGCCAAAACTGAGGCGGTCATTAAGGCGATCATAGAGGGGGGCGATGCGATCGAAAAGGTGTTGAATCGCTGATGCGTCCGGTTGCATAGTCATTCGAGGGATTAAGCGGCCAACTTACTACAGGCCAGGGCCAAGGCCATCTGTTGGGTACAGCGGTGTATCCACTCCACCTCATTCTCTTGAATGGCGTTAGGGCTTTTCCACTGAAGCGAGGCCAAGGCCAACAACTGTTCGCGGAAGACCACGGGTAACACTAAATGGGCTTTCACGCCGCTGGTTTGATAACTGTCGAGTTGACCTAACTCCGCGTCGGACCCAATATTGGCGACTCCTTGCACCGATTGACTGGCGATCGCCTCCTGAGCCAACGGGTCATCCTGAAGCTCAATTTTCTCCCCCTGGCCATAACAGACCGGATCACCGGCGAGAGTGTCCCCATCCATCAGTTGTAAGACACAGGTATCCACTTCAAAATTCTCCCCTAAAGCGTCTGCGATCGGTTGTAACGAAGATCCCAAATCCGTCGAGGTTTGGGCCACCTCCATCAACGTCGATAGAACCGCCATCTGGGCCTGAGACCATTCGAGTTCTTCGGTTTTCTGTTTCAGGAGTTCGTAGGTATCCGCCGCCCGCTGCACGACCCCTCGTAACTCATTGGGGTCCCAGGGTTTCGTGATGTACTTATACACCTGTCCGGAGTTGATCGCCTCAACTAAGTCCTCAATATCCGTAAATCCGGTCAAAATGATACGGACTGTATTGGGAAACTGAGTGACGGTCTTGCTGAGAAACTCAGTTCCCTTCATTTCTGGCATCCGTTGATCAGAGACGATCACCGCCACTTCGCCTTGTTTTTCCAGAACCTCCAGGGCTTGAATGCCACTTTCGGCTTTGTAGACCTGAAACTCACGGCGAAACGTGCGGTAGAGCAAATCTAGATTATCTGGCTCGTCGTCAACTACCAGCATTTTAGGTTTCTTAGGTCGCATCGAAGTCCTCAATCGCGTCTTTACATCATCAAGTTCTGGCATGGTATTGATTGTACCTACCTCTAATTGGACGGTTTGTCCCTGATCTAACTCAACCCCTCTCCTGTCGGCTTTTTGCAGAGAGTCAAGCACCTGATCTATGATACTTTGCCAGGTGGGCGATCGCGAAATCCCAACCCTTTCGTGAGCAAATCTTTAGATCGAGCGGCTCTTGTGCCGGCTTTGGGCAGTTTATGATGGACTCTCCTAGATTAACCGTTCACCCTATTGACTTGGAAACCTTATGGATGTTATTCCCGCCATTGATTTATTAGGGGGCCGCTGTGTGCGCCTCTATCAAGGAGACTATGATCAGTCTCAGACCTTTAGCGAAGACCCCGTCGCCATGGCTCAACAGTGGTGTGACCAGGGGGCCACTCGCCTGCATTTAGTGGATCTCGATGGGGCTAAGGGGGGTCGTCCGGTCAACAGCGAGGTGATTGGGGCGATCGCCCGTGAGTTATCAATTCCAGTGCAACTCGGCGGCGGCCTGCGCGATCGCGACAGTGTAGCCCGCGTCTTAGATACTGGCATCGAGCGAGCTATCCTGGGAACCGCTGCGGTGGAACAGCCGCAACTGGTTGAACAACTCTGTCAGGAGTTTCCCGGACAAATCGCCGTGGGAATTGACGCGCGGGATGGCTGGGTGGCGACCCGAGGGTGGCTCGAAACCTCTCAAGTCAAGGCTACGGACTTAGCCCAACAGATGGCCCAGTTCGGCGTCGCAGCGATTATCTACACCGATATTCATCGTGATGGAACCCTCAGCGGTCCCAATCGTGAGGCCTTGCGGGAGTTGGCCGAAGCCATAACTCCTCCAGTGATTGCTTCAGGAGGGGTGAGTTCAGTCTCCGATTTATTGGCGTTACTCTCCCTCGAACCCGTTGGCGTGACTGGGGCCATTGTCGGACGCGCTCTCTATACGGGGGATGTGTCCCTGAAAGAAGCCATCCGCGCGGTTGGCGAGGGACGTTGGCAAGATGTCCCCCCGGATTTAGGCTCGTCTACGTTCGCCTAACGCCGCTTTAACGACCATTCTGGGGGGATGACGCTAGAAGACGGTTAATGGTGGGGTTGGCGGTGGGGTTGGCGGTGGCGTAGTGTCCCGTGGCGGAAGTTTTGTCGTAACCATTGACGGAACTTGTCTTCGATCGCAAAGGCCTCGCGCTCAAAGACATTATCTTTGTAGACGAGATCGGCCCGTTTGTATTCGCGAAAATACTCCTGGCCAAAGGCGTGGAGTCCGCCCAACTCTTCGGACTGGCGTACATGGACTAATTCATGAGCCAGGAGTGCTAACTGTTCGGGATCTTCGGGATCATAGGTGTCATTGACGTAAATTCGGTTTCCATAGACTTGCGCGTTCGATGATCCGAGATCGAGTCGCAAGTTCGCACCCACCCAGTGATCGATGAGTTCGACCTCGTAGATGACTTCGACGCGATCGACCAAATCTCCAAAAAATGGGCGCAGATAGCGTTTTTGGGATGGGGTGAGGGTAGACCCCTGGGGGTATCGGTGTCGCATGATTTGCGCGATCGCTCGATAAGACGCCGCCCCCAGACGAGTCAACGCCGGTTGCGGTAAACTCTCGGGGACATTGCCGTGGCAGAGTTGTCCTAGGGGGGTATGCTG
>SIHH01000130.1:4814-8878 GCA_004299065.1 Phormidium sp. SL48-SHIP
TCTAACATTCCATTTTTGCCGATCCAAGAGCGATATCCCGAGACTTGGGTTACAGCGGAGTTTATTGAACAGCATCAAAGACCCGGAATTCCCGTTGTTCTACGTCAAGGGGTCTCAGAACCTGAGTGGAATTTAGACTATCTTGAATCGAAAATTGGTCAACATAAATTTCTTTGTCGCTTCTATGGTTCTGAACGCAAAACCCTAGATAAACGACAATGGAAGACCATTGGAAGTGGTATTAGCGCTAAATCTCTATCATTTTCTGAGTATGCTGATTTAGTGCGATCGGGGCAAGCTCATCAAGAAGACATTTACTTAGCTAAATGTCCTCTGGTTGAAACATCCCTATCTGCGTCCCCTAGTTTGCAAGAATTGGGGCAAAAATTCAACCTTCTCAAAGGAATGACAGACTTCAATCTTTGGGCGGGGGCCGGTGGTCATACCGAAAGCTTACATTACGATACCTTCGACGGAACCCTCATCCAACTGGCGGGACAGAAACGAGTGGTTTTGTTTCCCCCATCTCAACTGTCAAACCTCTATCCCTTTCCCCTCATTGGTCATCTGCATCATGGCTTAAAGTTACGGTCTTGGTTTAGCCAAGTGTATCCCGACAACCCCGATTTCGAGACCTTTCCGGGTTTAAAAGAAGCCTTTAAACACCGCTATGAAGTGGTCTTAAATCCCGGTGATGTGCTGTATTTACCGGTAGGTTGGTGGCATGAGGTTTCGGCATTAGGAGAGGGATTTGTTTGCTCTGCTAATCGCTTTTGGTCCGTCACTCCTCGACGGCGATTGTTTTCGCAATGGAGTTCCTGGCGAACCTATTTTGCCTTTTTGTTGTCGATGCCGTTCATGAGCTTGAAATTTCTGCAAGCCCTGCTGAAGTCCAATCGCAAAGAGGAATTGGAGAAAGTATTACGTATGTTTTAATAGCGCTTCAAGAGCGTTTTAGAGGATTTTAAGAGGGTTTTATTAAAACCAGCGTTTTAACTCCCGAATCAGCCAGCTAATCGAGATCAATTCGGGCCACATGAAACCCCATCACACATTGATAATGATGACCCGTGCGATCGCTACAGTGACTCATCACCCGTCCACAATCGAGTTTTCCCCCACGCCAACGGGGTTGTCCGTTGTGGTCAGCCAACACACAGCCTTGACAAACTTGGCACGTGGGGATAAGGGAATTGTCCGTTAAAATCACAACCATGATTCTAAGACCTCCGAAACTGGATTTACGCTGACCTAACTCCATTGTACGCCGTCTATTGGGTGATGGGTCAGTGGTGGGTTAGGGGTCGGCGATCGCCCGCCGCCGAGACCCCAATCAGCCCTTCACCTGCCGTCCCAAAAACGCTACAATCAGGAGTTCACGTCTTAAACTCTAGCCTCAGCCCCAAGATAACCCCGAGATAAATCGATCACAACCGTAACAGTAACAGTCTCCCCCACAGACTCATCGAGACCATTCAACTCACATCATGACTCAGACTAACTTCGAACTCCTAGCCGCCAGCGATCCCATGCTGGCTGAAATTCTCGACCAAGAACTGCAACGGCAGCGAGATCACCTCGAACTCATTGCCAGCGAGAACTTCACCTCCGCCGCCGTTCTCGCGGCCCAGGGATCCGTTCTAACCAACAAATACGCCGAAGGACTGCCGAAAAAACGGTACTACGGCGGGTGCGAATATATCGATCGCGCCGAACAACTGGCCATCGACCGCGCCAAAGAGCTATTTGGCGCCGCTCACGCCAACGTTCAGCCCCATTCCGGCGCTCAAGCCAACTTTGCCGTTTTCCTAGCCTTGCTGAAGCCAGGAGACACCATTATGGGCATGGATCTCTCCCACGGGGGTCACCTCACCCACGGGTCTCCGGTGAACGTCTCGGGGAAATGGTTTAACGTCCAACATTACGGCGTCAGCCAAGCCAACGAACAACTCGACTACGAAGAAATTCGCCAACTGGCCCTCAAACACCGGCCCAAACTCCTCATCTGCGGCTACTCCGCCTATCCCCGGACCATCCATTTCGACAAATTCCGGGCCATCGCCGACGAAGTTGGGGCCTATCTCATGGCCGATATCGCCCACATTGCCGGCCTCGTCGCCAGTGGTCATCACCCCAACCCTCTCCCCCATTGTCACGTCGTCACCACCACCACCCACAAAACCCTACGTGGTCCTCGCGGCGGTCTGATTCTGACCCAAGACCCAGATTTGGGCAAAAAATTCGATAAAGCCGTCTTCCCCGGTAGCCAAGGCGGTCCCCTTGAACATGTCATCGCCGCGAAAGCCGTGGCCTTTGGCGAAGCCCTGAAACCTGACTTTAAAACCTATTCAGGTCAGGTAATTGCAAACGCCCAAGCCATGGCCGGACAATTGCAAGACCGAGGACTGAAAATCGTCTCAGATGGAACCGATAACCATCTGATGCTGGTGGATTTGCGATCGGTGAAAATGACCGGAAAACGGGCCGATGCCCTCGTCAGTGAGGTGAACATCACCGCCAACAAAAACACGGTTCCCTTTGATCCCGAATCTCCCTTTGTCACCAGTGGCTTGCGGTTAGGATCTCCGGCCATGACGACTCGCGGCATGGGTGTTGAGGAATTTAAGGAAATTGGTAATATTATCGCCGATCGCCTCCTCAATCCGGACGATGAGTCCGTCGCCAACCAATGTCGTCAACGGGTAGCTACCCTCTGTGAGTCCTTCCCGCTGTATCCACATTTACGGATTCCGGTAGCGGCTATGGCGTAGATTAAGTATCCGCGATAACAGAGTTTCTGGGCAGTCCTCCTGGGCTGTCCTTTTTTTATGGGGTTAAGCGTGGGTTTGGGAATTGCTGTAGTATGTGACTGCCTTGGCTTTGGGGACTTTTTCTGGCTTGGTGGGCAATCCTCCGTGGCAGAAGTTGACGCGATCGCGGTACACTAAGCCCCATTGCTCCACCCCTGACCCCACCCTTTGGCTTCAAGTCCAGATGCCACAACATCTGTATCATCTGTTTGCGTTCGTGATTTCCGCTGCCGTCGTTCTCATCACCACGCCCTGGGTGAAGGAACTCGGCTTGCGGAGTGGACGAGTTGATCTGCCCAACGATCGCAAAGTCCACGATCGCCCCATGGTTCGCTTGGGGGGCGTTTCGATTTTCCTCGGTAGCTTGATCGCCTTGCTTCTGGTGTGGAAACTCGGCGGCTTTATCGATACCCAAGGCAACTATCTCGATCCCGCTACAGAATACGAAATTTGGGGCGTCACTATCGGCGGCTTACTCTTTTTCCTGATTGGCTTTGCCGACGATTTATTTAACTTATCGGCCATTACCCGTCTGCTGTTACAAATTCTAGTCGCCAGTGTCGCTTGGTCCTTATGTGGTGTAAGTATTGATTTTCTCTCGATTCCCTTTGTCGGCTTAGTGGAGTTGCCGGGATTGGTGAGTTTGCCCGTTACGGTGATTTGGTTAGTGGGGATGGCCAATGCGATCAACTGGATTGATGGCCTCGATGGATTGGCGGCGGGAGTTTCGGGAATTGCGGCGGTGGTGTTGTTGGTGGTGAGTTTATTTATGGAACAGCCCGCAGCGGCCCTGATTGCAGCGGCGTTGGCGGGAGGGGCTTTAGGCTTTCTGCGGTATAACTTTAACCCAGCCCAGATTTTTATGGGGGATGGTGGGTCTTATTATCTTGGATTTACCTTAGCCGGGGTTGGGGCGATCGGTTTGGTTAAAAGTACGGCCCTGACTGCTGTTTTACTACCGTATATTATTCTGGCGGTTCCCATTTTTGATATGTCAGCGGTGATTCTCGATCGCCTCCGCAATGGAATTTCTCCCTTTGCGGCTGACAAGCGACATTTACACCATCGATTGCTGAATGCTGGATTGTCGCATCGCTTCACGGTTCTATTTATCTACGCCCTCACCCTTTGGGTGGGCGGCTTAGCCCTAGCTTTTGCCGGACTTCCCAGCGGCCAAGCCTATGCGTTAGCGGCCACCTCGTTATTGGGTTACACGGCTTGGAAAGCCTGGAAGTACGCCCGTTAAGATTCCCT
>SIHH01000130.1:8978-10986 GCA_004299065.1 Phormidium sp. SL48-SHIP
ATCGCCAAGGGGATTGATCTCGAAATTCGTCACTATGCCCCCTGTTGATCCAATTGCGAGATCAATCGACTGATACCGTCACAGCCGCGACAGCGATGAGCATATCATCGTTTTTGTCTTCCAACTCCCGAATCGCTCGCCCCACCGTCACCATTCCCCCAGCTTCGAGATGTAGGGTCTTTTTGCCAAAGGGGAGAACGGCTAACACTTCCGCCTCTCGGACTTGTTCAGGATAGGGAACGGCGATTTGAACATCCACATACATCTCATTCGGATGCCCTAATCCCGCCACTTCCCACACTCCCGGTAAGGCATTGTGGGCGATCGCATTGCGGACGGCCCGGGTGGCGGCGACGGTGGGATCTTGTCCATGTTGATCGATCCCCATTCCCATTTCGATAATTAAACGTTTGCGGGCCATGACATTCCCTAAACTGTTGCGGTATTAGGACAGTGTAGCCCAAAGTTCCCGCCAAACTGGGCAATTTTGCCAGAAATGGGTCGAAGAAACCCTCCCCCCGATTTCGGTTGCACTCACTGGGCAAGTCCGCGAAGATTCCCTATCTTAGTAATAGATAGCCGGAGCGACAATAAAACAATTATGAACTCTTTACCTCACACTGGACGCGAAAAAACGGATAACCCCCTCTGGGATTATGTGCAATCTCTTTCCCCCGAGGCGATCGCCAAACTCTCTCAGCCAAATTCAGAAGTAGCCCAGGTGATGGAACGTTCGATCGCCGGAATGTTAGGAACCTTGCCCCCCGAAGGCTTCGATGTGGCCGTCACCACCTCGCGGGAGAACCTCAGCAAACTCCTCGTCTCAGCCATGATGAATGGCTATTTCCTCAACAGTGCCCATCAGCGGATGGCCTTTGATCGCTCGCTGCAAGCGGTTCACACTGATGATGACCCCGATTCTCACGAGTAACGTTGTTAGACCTCGGCGGCCCTGGCCAGAGATGAACCCAACAGACAGGCTAGGGCCGCCCTTGCAGGAACTGCTGAACCTCCTCGGCGGTGGGTTGGGCGGCGATCGCCCCTGGTTTCATGGCCGTTAATGCCCCCACAGCACTAGCATATTTCATGACGTTGCGGGCGCTGGCTGGCTCATCAAGGGCATCCAGTCCCTGATTTTGAAGTTGGTGAAGGAAACCGGCGATAAAGCCGTCTCCTGCCCCGGTTGTGTCTTGAACGGGGACGGAAAAGGCCTCGATGTCTCCAACGACATCACCGAAACAATAACTACAGCCGCGATCGCCCCGCGTGATGATCAGCCGGGAAACGCCTGGCAGTTGCGTGGCCACCTCTGTCACCACCTGGGTATTAAAGAGAAATTCCGCTTCCTCATCGGACAATTTGAGGATATCCGCATCGGCGATGGCCTTGCGGATTGTTGCTTTGGCTGACTCCACATCGGGCCAAAACACCGGCCGCCAGTTCACATCAATTAAGACCTGAACCCCATGTTGACGGGCTAACTCTCGACAACGGGCGATCGCCTGATTAGACTCAGGATAGGCCATGGCCAAGGTTCCCATCACCAGGAACTCGGCTGACTCAAACAACGACTCAGGGATTTGCGCCCCATCGAGGCGGGTATCGGCAAACTCATCACTGGCGACATCGCCGAACCCCGCAAATTGGCGATCGCCCTCGTCGGTTCGCACAACGTATACTTGTCGTGTCGGGGCTTGAGGATGTCGCTGCATCCCCGATATCTCAACTCCAACCTCTTGTAACAGGTTCATTAGCTGATGTCCCGGTTCATCGTCACCGACACAGCCAATCAACCCCGCCGAGGTTCCCAACTTCACCAACCCACAGGCCACGTTCGCCGGCGCGCCACCGGGGTAGGGCGTCCAAGACTCAACCGCCTCATAGGGTTTCCCGAGTTGATCGGCTAAACAGTCAAAGAGGATTTCTCCGAGACAAAGAACGGTGGGAGGCATAGGGCAAGAGGCAAGAGGCAAGAGGCAAGAGGCAAGAGGCAAGAGGCAAGAGGCAA
>SIHH01000131.1 GCA_004299065.1 Phormidium sp. SL48-SHIP
AGGAGAATGGGATTGACATCAAACCAGGATTGACGGCGTTCTTGATATTCGAAGACCATGCGGCTGCGAATCAGGTTCTCATAGCCGACTTGGTCTTGCACTTTCTGGGTTTGGCGCACCTCCCGCAATAACTCCCACTCCTGAGGGGAAATGGCTAAAGTCATCTCATTACAGCGATCGATAATCGCTTCTTCCAGAGTAGCCTCAGTTAAGGGAAGTTGCATCTCTTCTTCGACCCATTGAGACAGCAATTGCAGTAAATCCCGTACATGGCCGCCAGTGACTCGACAAAGGCGGTCAAAGACCTCGGGAGTCTCGAAAATCTCCCCAATTCGCTCTAGGCGTTCGGCTTCGGTTAACTGGGGAAAGGCCCGGGCCAAGACCATTTGTTTGAGTTTCGCTAACCCTTCAGGATAATCTTCGCCGTTGCGATGACGAATGGAGACCATGGGGAGACATTCGGGTTTATATTGAAAGCGTTGGGTCAAATTGCCAAATTCGTTGGAAAAACGCAAGCCTAATGGCATGGTATAAACGGTGTGACAGGCGAGTTTTGTGAGTAATTCGCCTCGGTCAACGAAGAGGTATTCTTGTTGCGATCGCCCCGAAGGTTTAGGACGATTATCGATGCGATCGAGGTTATCGACAATCACCACTAATCCGGCATAGCCTTTCGCGTTCAATGACTCAATTCCCGGTTGAATCAACTCGTTATTAATGCTATTGAGTAAGCCGGTAATTTGGGGTCCCAGATATTGGCTTAATTTCTCCCGTGTCTGGGAGTCATTTTTGGCTTTCACAGTCAGGGAGGCGATTCCAGCGGAGAGAGACAGGGATTTTTTACTCGTATCCACTTCTCCTTTCAGGGTTGAGGTTCCTAGGGAGGCTTTCAGGTCAATTTCTGTGGTTAAGACCTCGTTGGTACGCTGAATTAGCCGCCGCAACCCCGTCGCTTCGGGTTCAACAATTGCTTCTAATTTGGCACTAACACGCTTGGCGATGGTTAATACGACCTCGACAATGTCCACATCGGCGGTATCGAGATCTTCGTCGGATTCAAAGTTAACGACACAAAATCCTTCGGCTTCGAGTTCGGCTTGTAATTTATGCAGTTCGGTGGATTTTCCGCAGCCAATATGTCCGGTAAATAGGGAACAACTGGGTTTATCTCGCAGTAAGACGCTGATGCGATGTTTGAGTTTGCGGATGCTATCGTGACCCCGGACTTGGGTGAAGTCAATATAATATTGTCGGTCTTCTTCTTGGCTAATGTTTAGGGTTTTGCTGGGATTGATGCAGTTGAAAAATTCTGTATAGTTCAACATAAACAAACCACTTATGTATTAACAATAAACCGCAAATTATGAGGGTTGATTAGAATATTTAGGATTCAGGGTGAATAGAGAAATTTATTACAGGTTAAATCAATTCCCGTAGGGGCGAAAAATTTTTCGCCCCTACAATTTGGAATCCAAAGGAACACATTAAATCGGATGTTTTGAAAACCCATTTCTTGTTAATCATCCTTTAAAGTCGTTCTCCGGTAACGGCGATCGCACCCGGTTCAGGCGGCCAGGGGTCGCAGTCGAGTCGGCCTAGCCAGCGTTGCCAGATCTCCCACGCTAGGCTATCTAGGGACTGAAGGCGATCGCCCGACAGACGCAACCGCTCCCGAGGGGGAATCCCCGCCCGAGTCCGTAGCGCCCCCGTTAACGCCCCTAAAATCGCTTTAACCTCTTGTGAGTCACAATTGGCGCTAAAGCCATCTCCTTGAAACGCTAGGAGGGTGCTAAGAGCTTGTTTGAGTGCTGGGGTAGGGTTGATAATTTGCTCAGATTGGCTCAGGAGGCGATCGCCGACGGCCAACCCCACCGCCATCGCCAACGGCTGTAACGCGGGGGCTAACTCCGACACCACCTCTAAGCGCTGATGGTACAACAAGCCCACCACCGTAGCTAGGCCCAGTTGCACGGGGAACTCGGCATATTGGGGATGGTGTGATGGGAGGGTTCGCTGCTGAATGAGGGAGTTGAGGAGTTCTGGGGGGATGGTTTCCCAGAGAGATGGCCCCGAAGACGGGTGTAGATAGCCTAACTCAGCACCCAAAACCGCACCGCGAAAGCTCTCAAATCGGGGTAAAACCATTAAGGGCATCACGGTGCGGTTTTAGGATGGGGTGTTGGCGCGATCGCCTAAATGTTGAACTAGGGCCTGAAGTCCCAGAATATAGCTATAATAGCCGAAACCACTAATCTGCCCAACGGCAATCGGGGCGATGTAGGAGTGGTGACGAAAGGCCTCCCGCTGGTGGATATTGCTGAGGTGAACTTCCACTGTGGGCAACTTCACGGCGGCGATCGCATCTCGTATCGCAACACTGGTGTGAGTATAGGCGGCGGGGTTGATGAGTAACCCTTGATACTGGCCCCAGGCGGCCTGGATGGCGTCAACTAAGGCCCCTTCGTGATTCGACTGAAAGCACGAAACTTTAACCTGTAAAGTCCGTGCCTGTTCTTCGATCTGTTTGTTGATTTCGGCTAACGATGTTGAGCCGTATACATTGGGTTCCCGTTGACCTAACAAGTTCAGATTCGGCCCATGGAGGACAAGAATCTGAAGCGAGGGGCCTTGGCTGGACGATGACACCAAGAGACTAACGACGAATCCGGCGATCGTTAACCGGAATCGGAATTGCCTCGGGTTCGGGTTGTGCGTCGGGTCCGAGGACTGCATCAATGAGTTTGCGAGTCCATTCTCGAACCTTGTCCAATACCTTTTCGATGTAATCCATTAATCCGATAGCTCCTTCAGTTGAGCCGCAAGTCTTGACTCGCCGGTCAAGGCACGACAGCTTTAACAGTTTTAGGCGTTACTATCATCATAGCGAAATCCCTCCAAAGGGTCAAAGTTTTAAGCTAAATTTTGCAATTCACCAACCGA
Source organism: Phormidium sp. SL48-SHIP (assembly GCA_004299065.1). GTDB lineage: Bacteria > Cyanobacteriota > Cyanobacteriia > Cyanobacteriales > Geitlerinemataceae > Sodalinema. The sequence continues at coordinate 2,941 of SIHH01000131.1, forward strand.
TCACCAACCGGGGCGACGAGCCAGGAGTTGGGCGGCCGCCGGGGCGGGGAGGGGTTTGGCGAACCAATAGCCCTGACCGATATCACAGCCAAGTTGTCGCAGTTGTGCCAGTTGTTCGGGGGTTTCTACCCCTTCGGCGATCGCATCTAAGCCCAGGGTATGGGCCAATTCGAGAATGGTGCGGATAATGGCGCGATCCTGGGGGGAATCCTCCATCCGCCAGACAAAGGAACGGTCAATTTTAAGGGTATTTACGGGGAAGCGATTAAGATAACTCAGGGAACTGTAGCCGGTGCCAAAATCATCAATTCCTAACTTCACATCCAGGGCTTTGAGATCATGAAGAATCTCCAAGGTGGTCTGGATTTCTTCCATGACTGCACTTTCGGTAATCTCCAATTTCAGACAATGGGGATCTAAGCCGGTCTCGCTCAAAATATCCCTGAGTCGTTGTTTCAAATCCGGCGACTGCAATTGATAGGGGGATAAATTGACACTGATAATACTGTTGGCATAGCGTGGAAACTGACTCTGCCAGGCTTGCATTTGATAACAGGCTTCATGGAGAACCCAGGCTCCTAAGGGAATAATCGCTCCGGTTTCTTCAGCCACGGGGATAAATTCCGCCGGCGACACCATCCCCCGTTGAGGATGTTGCCAACGGAGTAGGGCTTCAAACCCGGCAATTTCCCCAGATCTAAGATCCACCAGGGGCTGATAATAGACCCGGAAGCGATCGCCCAACTCCGAGTGAGGCAAGTTAGAATCGGTCAATCCCTCCTCATCGGTGTCATGAACCGGGGGGAGATAGACCTGGGAGTGACTCATCGACTCGCGGAGATCGAGTTCGAGTTGAAACGTCGCGATCGCCTGTTGTTGCACCTGAGCATCAAAGATAACGGGCTGCGATAATTGCAGGGCTTTGGCACGATGCATAGCACAGTTGGCGTCATCGAGCAACAGGCACTGATGTCGCTGCTGGCCAAAGGCCACCCCAAAACTCGCGGTGAGAAACACCGGCTGTCCTGTCTCTAAAATAAAGGGACGTTTCAGGCGACGACGCAGTTGCCAGGCTACGTCCATCACCGCATCGAGATGGGGTGGATTGGGCAAGAAAATGGCAAATTCATCGGCCCCCGTCCGAGCCAGATAGTCCGAAGGCTGTAAGGCCGATTGTAGGCGTTTAGTAATATCGATCAAGATGCGATCGCCGGTTTGGTAACCCAGACAAGCATTCACCGCCTTAAAGCGATTGAGATCCAAGACAACAGCTCCCAGGGAGTTTTGACGTCGCGATCGCCAAAACCGCCAGTCTGGAAGCATCTGATAGACAACAGTCTGATTGGGAAGTCCGGTGAGGCGATCGTGTAAAAAATGATAGGTCAGGCGATAGATCGAAGTCAGCACAATCCCCAGAACCATCCCCCAACGCACCCAAATTCCCGGCAGCCAAATGGCCATGGCGAATAGCCCTTGTTCTACTAGAATCAACCCCAACCCAGCCAACACCAGTCCCCCCAGCAATCGCTCCGGTCGTCGTAGCCGCCAAACCAACGCCATCACCAAGATGATCCAACTCCAACCCCACAGGAGTTCAATGGTTGTGGGAAAGACGCGCCAGGGCCGTTGTTGCCCAAACGCCAAGCCCAGCAATTGTTGTACCATCTGTCCATGGACTTCGACTCCCGGCATCTTCACATGATGGCTGTCGGTTTCCGTCGCACTGAAGGGAGTGGCAAATAGATCCCGTAAACTTGGGGCCGTTGAGCCGATTAAGACAATGCGATCGCGTAATAATTGCGGATCAAATTCCTCATCCAATAACTCACCAATAGATAGACGCTGAACCTGACCTGGACGGGCAGAATAGTTAAGGAAAATCTGATACCCCGAATCATCAATGTGGTGATAGCCCCCGGCTGAGGAGGACAGAGGAACCAAAAGTGACTCGCCCAAGCGAATCCCATCCGGATGACTCGGAGCGGCTTCTAAGCCAATGTCTTCAGGTTCTAGGTATTTTAGGGCGACTCGTAACCCCAAAGAATAAGCCGTCTCTCCGCGTTGAGTCTTGGCAAACAAGAGATGACGGCGTAGCACTTGATCGCGATCAATAACGACATCATTAAACCCCAGTCGTTCCGGGGGAACATTGGCTGAGGGGGTTAACGATGTGGCGATGTTCTCAATGGCGATGAGATTCTCGGCCGCCAGTTGGTCGTTTAGGAGGTCCTGACCTTCACCCACCGCCACATTCCGATAGAGATCTAAACCAATCACGCGAGGGGTATGGACTTGTAAGGCCGCTAACACCTCTGCCAGTTTGCGATCGCTGAGGGGCCACCGGTAGCGCTCAATATCATCTTCGCTGATCTCTAAAATCACCAGACGAGGATCGACCTGAGATTGACTGGCGCGACGCATGGCCGCATCAAAGGTCGCCAGTTCTCCCATCTCAAAGCTACCGACGGTTCGCAGTAGGATCATCACTAGGATGACGAAGAGATTGAGCAACAGCAGGGAGCCATTAAGACGGATTTTGTGAGTCGCCCGGCGATGTCGTAGCTGCCAAAGTGACGGCTGAGTCGACAGATACTGTCGTAGTCGTTTCACAGATGTAAGCTGTTTGAGAGTTGGTGAATCACTCACAAGAGCAAGAAACCTCTCTAACTCGGCTGAGGAATCGTGACATCAATCAGGGTGACATCTTGGTTTGGACTGAGTTGGTCGAGGGGGGGGTCAATGGCCGCGCGATCGCCCACCACTAAGGTCACCAACTGCTCAGGATTAAGATAGGTTTGGGCCACACGCAAGACATCTTCAACCGTTGTCGCCTTAACTCGGTCTTGATAGCGAAAGAGAAAATCACTGGGGTAGTCGTAATAATCGTAGGTCAACAGGCGCGATAGAGTTTGGGCGCGGCTGGCAAAGTTAAAGACAAAGGAGTTCAACGTTGAATCCTTGGCCAATTGCAACTCCTCAGCGGTAATGGGTTCGCGGCGAATGCGCTCAATTTCCCCTCGTACTGACTCAATAAAGGGAACGGTGGCCTCAGAGCGAGTTTGTCCCCCAGCCCGGAAAACGCCAGGATAGTCATATTGAGTTCCCCAAAAGCCATAGACCGAGTAGGCTAATCCTTGGCGCGATCGCACCTCGTTAAAGAGACGACCCCCAAAGCCACTCAGAACATTGTTCATCACCCCCAGAATCGGATAATCGGGATCATTGCGGACGCCACCGAGATGGCCGAGTTCGACATAGCTTTGGGTTAACTCCGGGCGGTCAACGAGAAATACCCCACTCTGTTGAGCTTGAGACGGCTGGCGCAACTGCTGCGACAAGTCCGGGAGACTCGACCCCGTCGCCTGCCAATCTGCCAGTTTTTGCTCAATTAAGGGTCTCATCTGATCCCGCTCAAAGTCGCCAACTACCCCGAGAATTAGGCGATCGGGTTGGACAGATTGTTGATAAAACTGTTGTAGATCCTGCCGCTCAATCGCTTCAACCGTTTCATACTCCATCGTCCGAGCATAGGGACTCTCGTCACCATAGACCAGTTTCTGAAACTCTCGTTGAGCAATATCACCGGGTTCATCATTACGTCGGGCAATTTGTCCCCGCGCCTGGTTTTTAGCCAGGGCCAATTGGTCTGGGGCAAAGGCCGGCTGACGCAGCACCTCCACAAACAGATCAAATACTGTCTCTAGGTCGGAACTGAGGGCATCAAAGCGAATGGTTCCGCGAGTGGTCTCAATGGAGGCTTCAATGGAGGCGGCTTTTTGTTCGAGTTCCCGATTGAGGATCTCGGGAGGATGATTTTGAGTTCCGCCCGAGCGCATTAAGGCCCCCGTCATCCCCGCTAAGCCCACTTTATCGGCCGGTTCAAAGCGACTTCCCGTTTCAACGAGCGCCACCCCTGAGACAAGGGGCAACTCATGATCTTCGATGAGATAGACCCTGAGACCATTATCGAGTTGGAATTGGTCATAGTCGGGCAGTTGGACCTCCGGTAAGGGGGGAAACTCAAGCTCAGTGTAATGTCGCGGGGTGGCGGCTACAGAGGCCGGGGGATGCACCAGTTGGCTGATGAGTAAGCCGACGAGGAACAAGAGCGCCCAGTAGGGGCGTAGGCTTTTGCGAAAGGGGGTTTGGGATGGCTGAGACATGAGTTGAGGATAAGGGTGAACGAGGTGAATAAGACAGGGATGAGACTCGGCTTTCTAGGAGGACCTAGGAGGGGAGGAGTTTACCGACGGTGCGATTGTTGGGGCGGAAGGTTTCTTGGGCCAGGCGGCGGATGTCCTCGCGGCTCACGGCCTCGATGGCTTCGAGTTCTCGGAAGAGATTATGCCAATCTCCGGTTTTGGCTTCATATTCGGCTAAGAGACTAGCCATGCCGGAATTGGAGTCGAGCGATCGCACCAAACGGGCTTTGGCCTGGGTTTTGACCCGTTCTAGGTCCTCTGGGGCCACAAGGTCTTGTTGAATGCGCTCAATTTCGTGCCGCAAGGCGGTTTGAACTTCCTCTAGGCTATGATTCGGGGCGGTGAGGGCGTAAAACAGAACCAGGTTGGGGAATTTGTCGCCGGGAAAGCCGTTAAATCCTTGGGCGGTGAGAGCAATTTGCTGTTGTTCGACCAGGGATTGATAGAGGCGGGAGGTACGGCCATCACTGAGTAGGGCCACGAGTAATTCATAGGCGGCGTTGTCGGGATGGGTGCGGGCGGGGCGATGATAGCCTTCGAGGTACCAAGGCTGACTGGGAAATTGGACGTCGACTTGGCGAGGTTCTTGTTGTGAGGGTTCGACTTCCCTGACGGCTGGGGGAGTCGGGCCGGGTTCGTAGCGGCCAAAGTAGGTTTCTGCCAAGTTTTGCACTTGAGAGAGTTCGACATCGCCAACGATGGCGACGGTGAGATTGTTGGGGACGTAATAGGTTTTGTAGAAGTCGTAGGTGTCTTCGGTGGTGAGGTTGCGAATGTCGGCTTCGTGACCAATCACCGGCTGGCGGTAGGGATGTTCCGAGAAGGCGGTGAGGAGGAATTCTTCGATGAGGCTACCGATGGCGGAATTGTCGGTCCCGAGGCGGCGTTCTTCGAGGATGACGTCTTGTTCTTTGTAAAATTCTCGGAAGACCGGCTCTAGGAAACGCTCGGACTCTAGGGACATCCAGAGTTCGAGTTTGTTGGCGGGAAAGCTATAGAAGTAACGGGTTGCGTCGGCGGAGGTGGTGGCGTTGAGGCCGACGCCGCCATATTGTTCGACGATCTGACCGAATTCATTTTGAATGATGTATTCTGAGGCCTGTTCTTGGACGGCTTGGAATTCGGCGTTGAGGCGGGCGGCCTCTTCGTTGTTCCCGGCGGCTTGGGCGGCTCGGATTTGTTGGTGAAGCTCGTCGAGTTGGGCGAGCAGGGGGGCTTCGGCGTCGTAGTTTTTGGTGCCGATGCGTGGGGTTCCTTTGAAGGCTAGGTGTTCGAGGAAGTGGGCGACGCCGGTTTTGCCGGGGGGTTCGTTGGCCCCGCCGGCGTTGGCGTAGGTCATAAAGGAGATGACGGGGGCGTCGTGGCGTTCTAGGACAATGAATTTCATGCCATTGTCCAGGCTGAATTCTTGGATTTGAGCTTCGGTGCGATCGAGGTAAGGCTCGATGGAGGCGGCATAACTGGGGGCGGCGATCGCACTGAGGCTCAACAGGATGGGAAGCAGCAAGGCGATCGCCCGCTGGCCAAGGCGGCGAAGCATTGGGAGTCTGTGCAAAGGAGGCGATTGAGTCAGCATAAGGTTAGCAGGATTGGGTCTGGTGAGTCGAGCGCTGGTTTTTTAGGTGAGTCAAGATATAGAAGTTTTGCGATATATAACTTCTAATAACAATCTGTGAATCTTTGGGTGTGTTTTGCAAAATTTGTTCCAGAATAATGTTAGCAACTCCACGCTAAATCTTCGAGTTTGATAATACCGATGAAGACAATGCTTCACCCGACCCGCACCCCCGAAGCGGAAACCCGCACGCGAATTTTAGCATCGGCTCGTCGGTTATTTGCCCGTCAGGGGTTTGAGGGGACGACAACCCGCGCCCTGGCTCGGGCAGCTGGTGTGGCTGAGGGAACCCTCTTTCGGTATTTTGACAATAAAAAAGCCATTTTGGTAGAAGTCGCGACTCAGGGGTGGGTGGAAATCCTCACGGACTTACTGACGGAACTGAGTGAGATGGGGAGTTATACGGCGGTGTCTCAGGTGATTCAGCGTCGGCTGTTCCATCTCCGGGAAAATGCGGATCTGATGCGAGTGTGCTTTCTGGAGGCTCAGTTTCACCCGGAACTGCGCGATCGCATTCAACATGATGCGATCGCCAAAATGACGGATGTGGCGGAAGCCTTTGTGGCAACGGGTATGGAACGGGGCGTGTATCGCCCCATGAACCCCCGTCTGGTGGCGAAGGTGTTTCTGGGCATCTTCGCCATCTCTGGGTTTAGTTATCAAACCCTCATGGAAGATAATCCTTCGCCCCAAGCCATGATCGAAATGGCCAATGGGTTGGCGGATATCTTCCTGAATGGGGTACTGGCCAAGGAGGCTTAGGGGGCCTCAGCTCAACAACTCCTCACCGATGCCCTGTTGGCCACGAAAGCCGGTGATAATGCGAGTTCCATCTTTGAGAACATGGATTTCCATCTGATCGCTGGCCCAGTCTAGGCGCGATTGTAACTCTGGGTTAAACACTCGCACGCGCTGGTTACGGGAGGAGACGAGGGAGGTGGGTTCGTGGATGGCCTGGTTCTCTAGGTAGGGGCCATCGATGAGAAGATCTAACTGCTCAAGTAAATCGGAGGCTCCTGGGGGTGCGGTGGGCGATCGTAATTCCTCTAAGGTAAAGCCGCTAAAGGACATCACTGTTAATCCTTGGGCTTTCAACCGTCGCGCCAACTCCGCCAAGGCGGGAGCTTGCCAAAAGGGTTCCCCACCCGAAAACGTTACCCCTTCGTTTAAGACATTGCTCGTCACTCGTTCGACTAACCCATCGACGGAAATGAGTTGATTGGCTTTAAAAGACCAAGAACTGGGGTTAAAACAGCCCGGACATTCCCGTAAACAGCCCTGTACCCAGATAACCGCCCGTTTACCGGGGCCATTCACTTCAGATTCATCCACATAGCCCATAATATTGACAAAGCCCGGCGGGATGGATTGGCTTGGACGTTGTGTTACAGTCATAGTTACTTAATTACGTTTAAGTCATCAACGCTCAGCATCCTAGAAGCGATAAGAACACAGGTGTAACGAGAATTTTCAGTTGAGCTGCATCGCTTCATGGTGCTTGTTCGATAGTATAGCAATTCCTAGCTGAGAGGTCGATCAGGACCCTAAACCCCTCAAAATCATCTGATGACAGATTTGTAGATGCTGGTCGTCTTGCTGCAACAGGTCGAAATTAGCCTCAGCTACTAGCGGCCTTATTTCAACCAATGTTCACTAAAAAATTAAGACACAAAAGACCCATGACCTTTAACGATTTAAGCCCAGCTATTAAAGAGCAAATCAAAGACATAGCCGCTAACCATGGAGCCTATAACGTGCGGGTCTTTGGTTCCGTGGCGAGAGGAGAAAGCGATCAAAATAGTGACCTCGATCTTTTAGTAGACTACGATCTCAATAAAATTAGTCCATGGTTTCCCGTACGCCTCATCCGTGACCTAGAGAATTTACTCCAAATCAAAGTCGATATCGTCACCCCCGCAGGCTTAAAAGACCGTATCCGCCAACAAGTCCTACAAGAAGCCCGCCCCCTATGAGAAACGATATTGAACGGCTCAAAGATATCCAAACTGCCATTGCTAAAATCGAAAAATATGGGTCTTCTGGGTTTAGGGTGATAAGGAGAATTTATGGCAGATTACATCCGTTGCTGTAGGGGCGAAAAATTTTTCGCCCCTACAATTCGGTGAGGCTGCTAGAGCGATGGATGAAGCAACTCGCCAGAATTATTCAGCCATTCAATGGCGTGATATTATTGACTTCCGAAATCTGCTAGTA
>SIHH01000132.1:0-5901 GCA_004299065.1 Phormidium sp. SL48-SHIP
AGGCGGCAGAGCCGCCCAGAGTGCGTGTCACGGCTTCAGCCATGACACGAGGGGTGAGGGGTACGAGGGGTAGAGGGGTAGCCTTCAAAACTCGATGTTCCTCGTGACTTGGCTGAAGCCAAGTCATGGCTTTGGGGAGGCTCTGCCTCCCGAGGACAGGCGGCAGAGCCGCCCAGAGTGCGTGTCACGGCTTCAGCCATGACACGAGGGGTACGAGGGGTAGAGGGGTAGCCTTCAAAACTCGATTTCGTATTAATCATAAATATACGAGAATGTCAAGCCCAAAACAAACATTTTTAGTCTTAATGATCCACAATCAATTATCCATTACTATAAGGTCAGCGAGGCAGTTCCCATCCCTTGGAACATGACCCAAGATAGAAAGAAGTTCGTAATAAAGATTGCCATCAGGGCTGTCACCACAGCAGTTGTCGTCGATTCTCCGACCCCTTTCGCCCCTCCAGAAGTGGTTAGACCCCAACTACAGCCAATAATAGCTACCAACCCTCCAAAGACCCCTCCTTTAATCGTGGCATTGAGAAGGTCGCTCACCCCCATAAAGTTGCGGGCTGATTCGAGGAATACCGACTGAGCAATGCTATATTGACTCGTCGCAATGAGTAACCCGCCGGCCATGCCGATAATCAGAGAAAATAGGGTCAAAATTGGCACCATGATACAGCAAGCGATGACCCGAGGAATAACGAGATAGTCGATGGGGTCTGTTCGTAAGATATAGAGAGCGTCAATCTGTTCAGTCACTTGCATGGTCCCGATTTCCGCCGCAAACGCTGAACCCACTCGCCCCGCCACAATCACCGCCGTCAACACGGGGGATAACTCCCGGGCCAGGGCCACCGCTAGAACCCCTCCTACCGCCGAACCCGCCCCAAAGTTGAGAAATTCCCGCGCCACCTGAATTGTAAACACCATTCCCACGAACCCAGCGGTGATGGTATTGATGAGTAAGGATTGAGGACCCACGAAAGCCATCTGTTCGATGGTGTTACGCCGGTGGATTTTACCGCTGACTAGCCCCGTGGCGAGATGGATGACCACTTGTCCACCGAGGAGGATGGCGGCGAGTAGACGCTGGCCCCATTTGGCTAGGCTGCTTGGGATGAGTTTCTTATACAAGGGTTCTGCGCCAAAACGATAACAACAACGAACACACTGCAAGGTAACGTTACACGAAATACCAAGTTTCTTTAGGTTTATTTAAGATTTATACAGTTTTGGGATCTCGGCGGCGATCGCGATTAAGGTAAGAACATTCGAGATCGATAGCCCTTGACAAGTTTCCTAGTTGTGCAGTTAAATCCCATGTTATCTAACCTTTGTCTCCCAACTCACCTCTCCCGACTCCGCTCTTTGTGTCTAACCACGGTCTTCAGCTTCATGTTACCGGGTTTGGTTTTTGCAGCGGGAGCTTTAGCCCTGTTCGTGATGAGTTATATCCCACTCTGTACCCAAATCGGTCATGCGGGGTTACATTGGCTGCTTGAGTTTCTGGCGGTTTTTGGTACAGGCCATCCTCTACAGGGACTACTCTGGCTTGGCTTCTCCTTCAGCTTTGTGGCTGTCCTCTTTGATATGTTTGCCAGCTTTCACACAGTCCAAGAGCAACACGAACGGTAACTCAAGTCAACCACCCCTGTCAAGACAGAGGAGTCGACAGGAGTCAAAGCCGGCGCACCCAGATTCAGGAACGGAATTGGGGAGATGAATTGATGTTAGAATCCCGTCAATCGCCTGTTAATAATAATTCGGAACAAAGGTTTGCTTACTCTTGGGCGGCCGTAAATAGCCAATATCTTCTTGACGTTCGGGGAGTTCAATGGGATCTGGGGTCAGATCATCATAGGGAATCATGGTCAAGATGTGATGGATACAGTTGAGACGGGCGCGTTTCTTGTTATCAGCATCCACAACATACCAGGGCGATCGCTTAATATCGGTATGTGCAAACATTTCATCTTTGGCGATGGAGTATTCGACCCATTTTTCCCGAGCCTTTAAGTCCATCGGACTCAGTTTCCAGCGTTTTGTCGGGTCATCAATGCGAGCTTGAAATCGTTTCTCTTGCTCATCATCACTGACCGAAAACCAGTATTTAATCAAGATAATTCCCGATCGCACCAGCATACATTCAAACTCGGGACAAGAGCGTAGAAACTCCCAATACTCCTCTTCGCTACAAAAGCCCATCACCCGTTCAACCCCAGCCCGGTTATACCAACTGCGATCGAACAACACCATCTCCCCAGCGGCGGGTAAATGGGAGACATAGCGCTGAAAATACCATTGGGTCTTTTCCCGCTCCGTGGGGGTTCCCAACGCCACCACGCGGCAAATACGGGGGTTCAGAGATTCAGTAATGCGCTTGATGGTTCCACCCTTACCAGCGGCGTCACGCCCTTCAAAAATAATGGCAACTTTTAAGCCTTTTGCTTTGATCCAAGTCTGTAATTTAACCAACTCAATCTGAAGTCGTTTTAGTTCAGATTTATAAACTTTTTTAGGAAGTTTTTTGGCAGGTTTTGAGGGTTCAGAGGTCATGAAATCTTGAAAATTTGGGTCGTCATTGGTCTCGACGGTGCTTTCGGAACTTTCGTTAGCCTTATCTTTTTTCTTTTTCTTACCCATTGATCTAAAAAAGTGACAGCAGTTATCAACTGTGAGGGTCTCAGTTGCCTCAATTATATAACAGCAGGTCAAGAAGACAAGATATCCCCAAAGATATCACCCCTAACAACACCAATGATGGGTTCAACTCTTGCGACAGATGGCATCATGAGGACAATACTGACACGCCGACTGCTGATGATCCGGCTCAACAGGATAGTCGCCCTGATTGAGATGAGTTTTGAGGCGATCGCTGAACCGTTCGAGGGCCGCGCGATCGACCTTATTACGTTTCCCCAGGGGTTTACCTTTGGTTAGGGAATAGTAATAGGCCTCGACTGAGGCTGACTCAGTGGGGTTCTCCCCCTGAAGTTGTTGTGCGACGAGATCCTGATAGAGAGGAAGCTGGACATCTAAATCCGCCTTTCCCTGGTCATTCTTGGCGCGGGTGGGCCGACTTGAGCGGCTCTTATACTCAATGACAACATGGCCCTCGGGGGTGTGATCGAGGCGATCGATCTGTCCCCGCACCCGAAACCCATACCACTCTCCCTCAAACGACCGTTCCGTCGCCACAATTTGGCTGTCGTCGCCGAGAAAAGACGCTTGAGAGACGGTGCGGTGCAATCGTTGCAAATGCTCCTTCCGTCGCGCTCCCCAGGCGGCTAACTCCGGTAACTGTTCCAAGGCTTCGGCTTCCTCAAAGGCGGCCTCTAAATGCTGCAACAGAGCCTCACGCAAATCCGGCGATCGCGTCTCTAAGGCCTTTTGGGTTGCCAATTCCAAGGTTTTGTGGTAAAGCTTCCCGCGAACCCGCCCCGACAACTCCGTCTCCGCTTCAGCCAATTCCCGAATCTTGAGCAAATCCCCGGCAAACCATTTAAACCCACATTGGCCCAAATGGGTCAATTGAGAGGCACTAAAATAGCGAGATTGGAGATCGAAGGGAATCTCCGTCAGACCCTGAAAGCGATCGCCCCCCTGACCCTGGTGACGACCCTGGTGACGACGGTGTTCAATGGCCCAACTGCGAGCCGCATGAGACAAAACTGGGTCCTCTTGTAATCTCCGTTGTCCTAACCCCTGTTGACGTAACCCCTGTTGACGTAACCCCTGTTGACGTAATTCCTGCCAACTGGCGATCGCCCCGGGGTCATCAGCCGCTTGTACCGCAATCTTAAAGCGAGCCAGATAAGGACTCGGCGGCCGAGGAGTCGCCTTAATTTGCCGAGGATAGGAGAGATAAAGTTCCCCGGCCACCCGGAAAAGATCGCGAAACACCAACAATTGTCGTTGCGTTAGAGTGAACGCCGTTTCAATCGCAAACCCCTGTTTCCGAAGCTGTTTGCGGCGGTACAAGTCCAAGAGTGAATCTGACCCGAGAGGAGACGGAATCATCCCATCAGCCACCCCTAAGACCCAGAGATAACCATATCTTGCCCCCAACACCGCCTCAGGAGACTGAACCGCGATCGCCCCCTCCGACGGCTCAGGCGCCACCCGCAGCCAAGATAGAGTGTCAAGCAGTTCCTGAGTGAACTGTTCTAGGGTCAGACGTTGAGGGTTGGCTTGAGCCAGATGCTGTAAGCCTTGTTGTAGAGACGACCAGGCCAAGCGATCGCCCAGATGACTCTGACAGCGTGGTTCGAGCTGCCAAGACTCCAACACGTCTCGCAGGCGGGCGATCCAGGTGGAGCGATCGCCGCGCGTCCATCCCTCTAGGGCCGTCAACTGCGCCCCGCAGTTCCGCCAACTCTGGCCCGTGTGGGGATGCTGACGGCGGACTCGCCCCCAGTCAATCGAGCCAATGATCTCGGGGGCCGTGGGCGTTAGAGGATGTCGGAACAGAGCCGCCGTGGACTCGAAGTCAAAGCGCGATCGCAGCGCCGCGACCAGCCCTTGCAGCCAAGCGCCCAGGGGGGTTTTGAGCAACGGACGGGGGCGATCGCAGGCGATGGGTAACTCATACTCCCAGGCGATATCTTGCAGCATGGGGTCATAGCCTTCAACATCCCAAGTGACCAGAGCCATCTCCTGGGGAGCCACGCCCTGACGCAAGAGCCGTTTCACCTGACGCAAGACCCCTCGGACTTCCTCCTCTTGATTCAAATAGGAGTCTGCTGGCCGATGATGAACGGGCAACGACCGGGTAGAAGCTAAAACGGGAGAGGCTGAAATAGTAGTAGAGGGAGCTGACGCGGACGGCTCATCCTCACTCGTCTCTAGGGTCCAACCCAGGGCTTGCAAATCCGCGATCGCCTGCTCTTGTCCGGGCAAATCTAACTCAGGGAAACTCGGCAGAAATAAGAGACTCCCTGGGGCGGCGATCGCATTCAAAAACTGTAACCGGGGTTGGCGATCGATCCATTCAGGATAGCCGTAAACCCAGAGCGGCCGGGGCGTTGGTTGCAGCTGGGCCGCTCGTTGATAAACCTGAGCCGGATCGACAGATTTCTCCTGTTCGAGGCGATCGCAGTAGGCCTGGGTCACGCGCAACAATAGCGTGAGCGGCGCAGAATGGGGCGTTATTGCCGCCAAAGCTGCCAAGTCTAAGTCAGACCGCAAAAGACTGGTTAACCCTGGTATTAAGCGGCGTTCTAGGGCGCTGAGGTCTCCCTCGCGGCTCCCGTTGGGCTGGGGTTGAGTCCAGGTTGGATCGCGTCGTTGTTCCTGGACTTGCGCTCGGACGACGGCTAAACGCCGTTGATGAGCCATCAGGGGTGAGAGAATCTGCCAACCCTGGTGTTCACAGTGTTGACGGGCTAACATCTCCAGGGAACAGTAGGGAACATCGAGGGCGGTGGCCAGGGAGCGATGAGCGCAAATGACTTGAGTTCCGGGGGCGATCGCCTCTCGCGGGTCCTGAAACTCAAATCGAGTCTGATGGTGGGTTTTGATGTGGGTTTTGATGTGGGTTTTGATAATGCGCATTCGCCTGACCTCCGCTGCTTCCTGACGTCTCCTTGGACTGGGCCATTGGACTCAATCATTCGAGTCGCCGTTTGCGCTCGACTCAGTTATCGTTAATCCTAGCCCTCAAGCTCCGAGACCGCTTCACTAAACCCCAAAAATTGCGGGTCTTGTCAGTTCTCAATGGAACGCCCGTCACCCCATGCGACAGCCCCCTTCCATCGCTCAGGCCTTTTCCCTACTCTGTTTTGTCGGTGCTGCAATCTTGCTGGTATTGGAGTTTGTGGGTCCCGAGACTCAAACATCAAATCCTCCGTTTGAGGATCTCGCGGCCAATGAGTCAGCCAATGAGTCAGCCAATGAGTC
>SIHH01000132.1:6001-10942 GCA_004299065.1 Phormidium sp. SL48-SHIP
GCCAATGAGTCAGCCAATGAGTCAGCCAATGAGTCGGCCGGGAATCCTGACGAGCCGGCTGAGGGGCCGGTTGAGTCCATTTCCTCGGCGATCGCCACCCGTTCAGACCTAAGCTTTCCCGAGTTTAGCGTCTCGTTGGCCAACAACCTGCAAAACCTCGATCGCTTCATCTCCGAGTCATCATCACGGATGTCCTCAACGACGTTCTCAACCGAGCCAACGAACGAGGAACAAGTCCCCGAAGACCTGTATTTAGAAGTCTCTCTGAGTCAGCGAACCCTATCGGTGTACTACGATCAACAGCCGCAACATCACTATTCCCTGGCCGTCGGTCGAGAGGGTTGGGAGACCCCCACCGGAGTCTTCGAGGTCATCGAAACTCGAAAAAATCCGGCCTGGGAGCATCCTTTGACGGGGGAGGTGATTCCCCCAGGGCCAACCAATCCCTTAGGCGATCGCTGGATTGGCTTTTGGACCGATGGACAGGTGTATATCGGCTTCCACGGAACGGCTGATGAGTCGAACCTTGGAGCCGCCGTGTCTCATGGCTGCTTGCGTCTGTCTAACTCAGATATTCGTGAGCTTTACGAGCAAGTTGAGCCAGGAACCCCAGTGATTGTCCGTCCCTGAGCGATCGCCCGGTCATCGGAATCGCCCTGATCATGGTTCTTAGGCGTCCTTGGCTTGTTGTTCTTCAGCCTCAAAGTTTTCAGCATAGGCCTCTAACAGCATACTCACCTGAGACAAGACCTCTTTCGGATTGGTTTTCCCCAGTAATTGACGTTCCGGGAAAAACTCAGGATGGGCCAAACTTTGCTCAATCGCATCGGTGACCTGTTTACTAATCAAGTCTGAGAGTTGTTCTCGCGCCCGCGATCGCTGAAAATTGGCCCCTTCCTCCGTGGTGGCATAGAGGGGAGGGAGGCGATTGAGAGCATACGCCGCAATATCGCCCACATCCAGAGTGCGATCGGTACTGGCTTCAATTTCGGCAACTTTCGTGATGGCCTCCGATAACACCAACTCCTCCATAACATTAATAAACTGCTTGCGCGGTAAGACCACAACGTCGCCCGTGAGAAGCGCCCCCATCAGGCGATCGAGGGACATATACTCTTCAATAGACAGTTCTGAGGCCGTATTACAAATACGTCCCACTTCGGCTTCCATGACGGGGGTTAAGTACCCGTCCGAGAGGGCCTGTTCGACAATTTTGACAATGCTCATAGCGGCTATCGGTTCGTCTTGCTACATCGATGCAATGGATCACCACACCGTCCGTCAGAGATCTGAAACAGGAAAATTTAACTGAAACCCTGAGATTATACTGTTTTTTCTCAAGTCAAGTCTGGGATTCCGGTGATTTCCCTCCCACTCACCTCAAACATCGAGGCCAAACATCGAGGTGAGTGAACCGTTCCGGGGAATTATTTTAATCCCAAGTTTAACCAGGGAGCCGGGTCAACGGATTCCCCATTCACATAGAGTCCCCAATGCAAATGAGGACCGGTGGAGATACCGGTGCTACCAATACGGCCAATGATGTCTCCGGCTTCGACCATCTGGCCTTCGCGGACGTTAATTTCGCTCAGGTGAATATAAATACTGGTCACACCTTGGCCATGGTCAAGACCGATACTATTGCCATGAAGTTCAAAGCCTTGGGAGACCGTTCCCACCAGAGACACCCGGCCGCGCGCCGTAGCGACAACCGGCGCTCCCATGGGAGCAGCGTAATCAAAGCCACGATGGTAATAATTCTCGGCCCACTCGCCGTTATAGTAGCGACGAACCCCGTAGGGAGTGCTGATGGGGCCATCACTGGGATGACGGAAAGAGCCAGTCCAAAGCCGCTCGGGGGTAACCATGGCTTTGAAGTCATCCATACGGTCAAATTCGTAATCCGTGCCTTGAATGGCGTTAACAGAGGGAGAGAGCCAAATTTCTTGAATCGTGAAACGGCGATCGCCCAGAGAAACGGTTTGACTTTGACGTTGGTTCCCAGAACTGGCACGGATGGGGAATGGCCCTGGAGAGTCAAGGGGAGTGGTTGGGATAAAGGCCCGATAGCGATTCTGACCAACGGAGAAGGTTTGATAACTGCGTCCGCGAGCGGTGACGGTGGGAGCCTGTGGGGCCTCGCTTTCAATCAGCACCGAGAGGGTTTCCCCTAACTGGGGTTGTTCGGGTGACACTCGCATCTCTAGGGCCAGAGCCGGAGCGCTCATCACCACCCAAGTCCCGACAATCGCCGAGAGAGGCTGGGCCACAGAGGAGGTAAAGGGGTTGGGTATCATCGTCATTCACGCCTAAGACTTAACACTTAAAAACGGGCCGGCCCAGTCAAAATCCGGGTACTGCTCATTTTAGCCCTCACCCGGAGCGCTGACCGGTTTCACATAAACCACCAATTGACGGTTCACTAAGTACTGATGGCCCTCGTCATCGAGTACACAGAAATAAATTGGATCTTGCCAGGCAATTCGTCCAATCAGGCGATCGCCGGTCGTCGTTTGCAGTTCAAGGGGGGTATGTTCTTTGACGTACTCTTGTAGGAAACGAATGCTCGGTAAACTCGTATCCATTTCAATCGCCATAAGTCCGTCTCCTCACCGAATAGATAGAAAGGCCTGTTGTGGGCATCGCTGCGATCGCCCGCTGTTTGCTACCATTGGCTACCATACCACCTTGAGTGAAAGGGGACGAACACTCCCTGATACTGGACAAAGGACTCACGCACTATGACGACCCTGGACTTTCAGAAATATCACGGTTTAGGCAATGATTTCATCTTGCTCGACAACCGCCATAGCCACGACCCCCTGGTGACTCCTGAACAAGCCGAGCAGATCTGCGATCGCAATTTTGGCATTGGTGGCGATGGCGTGATTTTCTTACTTCCAGGCCAAGACGGTACCGATTACACCATGCGGATTTTCAACTCCGATGGCTCGGAACCAGAAATGTGCGGTAATGGAATCCGTTGTCTCGCCCAATTTGCGGCCCAACTCAACGGCCAAGAGGACGCCACCTACCGCATTCATACCCTCGCCGGGGTCATGACCCCCCAACGCCAGGCCGATGGACGAGTTAAAGTGGATATGGGAGAACCGCGTCTGTTAGCGGGGCAAATCCCCACAACCCTCAAACCTGAATCGGAGAAAGTGGTCGATGTTCCCCTAACCGTCGGCGATCGCACCTGGAACGTCACCACCGTCAGCATGGGGAATCCCCATTGTGTGGTCTTTGTCGACGACGTGGCGGCGATTTCTCTGGCTGAGATTGGCCCCCAATTTGAGCATCATCCGCAGTTTCCCCAACGGATTAACACAGAATTTATCGAGGTCACTCAGGGAAATTACGTAAAAATGCGGGTGTGGGAACGCGGGGCAGGTGCTACGCTGGCCTGTGGCACAGGCGCCTGTGCCTCGGTCGTCGCCGGTGTCCTAACCGGACACTGTGACCGGTCAACCACGGTTGAACTTCCCGGTGGCAACTTGGAAATTGAGTGGTCGAATCAGGGATCGGTGTACATGACGGGGCCAGCCACCTTTGTCTTTTCAGGCACATTGCGCCTGTAATTGTACCGGTAATTGTACCGGTAATTGTACGGAGAATTACGGAACCATCTCCCCGCATCCAACTGAGCCATCTCAATTCGCTCTCAGGACGGCGTTCAGGACAAACAGGTGTCGTATCAGCTTCAATGGTATAGGTCAGGTCAAACTAACTAATCAAACTCACTAAGGTATAGAGGTTAACTCATGGGTGGAGGCATTTATCTAATTCAGGACGACGAGCAATTAGTCGAAATGAGCGAGCAAGCGTACGAGTCCGAAGAACAACTCCAAGAACTCCTGGAAACCTATCCCAATCTCCTCGCCGGCGATCAGATTGACACAGCACTCCCCCGCTACTGGCTCCTGATTCGCCGAGAAACCCCAATTCCCACAGAGGAAGATGGGGCCGGCCGTTGGTCCGTCGATCGCCTCTTTATCGACCAAAACGCCATCCCCACCCTAGTTGAAGTCAGACGCATTGATAACAGTCGCATCCGCCAAGAAGCAATTGGCCAGATGTTAGACTACGCCGCCAATGCCAGCATTTATTGGCCCATCGATACCATTGTCTCCCAGTTTGAAACCAACTGCCGCGAACAAGGCCGCGATCCCGAAGAAGTCTTTGAGGAGTTTTTGGGAGAAGAAGCCAGTGAAGAACGGTTCTGGCAAAAAGTCAAAACCCATCTACAAGCCGGAAAAATTCGCCTCGTCTTTGTCGCCGATCGCATCGCGCCGGAACTGCGACGAGTGGTAGAATTTCTTAACGAACAAGTCGATCCGGCCGAAGTCTTAGCCCTCGAAGTCAAACAATATGCCGATCACTCCGCCGAGTCTTTGCGTCTATTAGTCCCTCGGGTCCTCGGACAAACCGCCGAAGCTCGCCTTAAAAAGTCCAGCGCGACCCGTGAACGTCGTCGTTGGGATGAAACATCATTTTTCCCAGAATTCGCCAGTCGCCGGGGCGAAGAAGAGGCAACAGTGGCACGAAAAATCTATACCTGGGCGCAGGAAAAAGTCCCCCATGTTGAAGTGCAATGGGGCAAAGGCGACAACTATGGTGGGTTTGGTGTCTATTTCAAAGACAATCGCGGCAAAATCGGCAGTGAGTTGTTTAATATCGGCATCTGGGGCGGTTTAGAATTATCCTCACAAAATTACGGTTCCCAGCCACCCTTTAATCAGACGGAACCCTGGCAAGAACTGCGATCGAAGTTTAGTTCCGTCGGCATCGCCCTCCCCACCAATCCCACGGAAACCCGTTTTCCCTATCTCCGACTCTCGGCGTTGCAGGATGATTTGATGCTAGAGCAGATTTTGCAAACCTTTACCTGGGCCGTCGAACAAGCGGCAGAACATTAACTGTAACTTGTCCCCAAAATGG
>SIHH01000493.1 GCA_004299065.1 Phormidium sp. SL48-SHIP
TCGGCTTCGGGGTCAGGTTCTGCGTCTGAGTCGTCGCTGTCTGAGTCGGAGTCCCCAGTTTCATTATCCTGGGTTGGGTCTTCGATGCGGTAGCGATCGCCCGCTTCAAAGGCCTCAGTCAACGCGACACCAGCATCATTAACAATCGTCGCAGTATCTGGCACATCCAGACGTAGGGTTCCGTCTCCGTCCACCCCTTCCAGGATTACCTCAATCATGGTTCCTGATTCCGCTGAGACTGAGGCGATGTCAGCGGTAGCGGTTCCAGTGGTGGTTAGGCTAAAATCGGCAACATCCACCTCATTGACCGCTTCGCTAAAGCTAACTTCGTAAATAATTGTCTCCTCGGTCGTACTTTCATCGATAGTGTCTGGTCGTTGAATGGCGAGAACACGGGGAGCAAGTTCGTCAGGATCAGAAGTATCCTCAACGGGGCTATAGTTGAGGCTGAAATTATCAATGGCAACGGTATCTCTATAGTTGCTGTTTGTGCTATCTGAGAGGGCAACAATGCGAATTTGTACAAGTTTGCTTTGGTTATCTATCGCATCACCGAAATCTAAAAGTTCCGATCCTGTTGTCAATTGGGTGACACCCCATTCTTCGGGATCGTCGTAAGTACCTAGGGGCAAAAAATCACCCTCGGAACCAATCCGATAATCGATTATCCAGGAGGTGGAACGTTTTTTGACACTAAGCATTTGAGCTTCTAAGGACAGTTGAAAATCCTGGAAGCCTTCAGTATTGGCAAGAGAGAGAACGAAAGCTGCACCCGGATCACCAAAGTCTTCCGTCTGACGAATTCCGAGGGCGCGATCGCTGACTTGCTTCTGCTTAGATGCTGCATCTCCTTCATCTAATTCACTATTTGCAGACGCGACATTTCTAAACCCCCCTGCTGTATTATTCCAACTTTTAGGGTCTGAATTAAAGTTGATTAATGTTCCCAGACTTGATGAGGTTGCGTCTGTGTAAATTGCCCAACCTGAGGGAAGTCCATCGCCGAGAGTATTGAAATCTTCCTGGTAAGAAGCACCCGTTAAATTAATTGTGGTCATCAGAATGCACCCGATAACGATATCATGAGGTCTTTGGGTCTAGTCTAGCTTGGGGCGATCGCAACTGCCAAGAGTTTCAATATTTTCCTGTTGGAACCGAACTTGGTGGCGGAGTTAATTCCGGACTTACCCCCAGACTGCCGCTTTGACTATTTTGCCCCAGTCCTGAAGGAACGGGAACGCCGCTTGGATGGGCTGTTCCCCATCCTGGCATCCTGGTGTGCATCCTGGTGTTATGGCTCTGCCATGACACCGACGTGGGGCGGCTCTGCCGCCTGATCTGAGGAGGAGGCCCCGGAGAATGCTCGTCGCCTGTTGGCGCAAGAGGGGACGCAGCGGGAGTTTCGGCGGCGGTTGGATTGGGTATGTAGGGGCGAAAAATCTTTCGCCCTCCC
>SIHH01000494.1 GCA_004299065.1 Phormidium sp. SL48-SHIP
TATTAACTTGGGTTTTCAAATCATAAAGCCTCTACAAAAACGATCAACAATTCACGACGAAACGTGCAACGCATCATCATCATCGGCGGTGGGGCCGCCGGATTCTTCGGGGCCATCACCGCCGCCACCCACAACCCCAACCTCTCCATCACCATCCTCGAAGCCAGCCGCCATCCCCTCCACAAAGTCCGTATCTCCGGCGGAGGACGCTGCAACGTCACCCACGCTTGTTTCGACCCCAAAGAACTCGCCCAACATTATCCTCGCGGGTCTAAAGCCCTGCGAGGTCCCTTTAGCCGCTTCCAACCCCGCGACACCAGCCAATGGTTCCAGAATCACGGCGTTTCCCTCAAAACCGAAGCCGACGGACGGATGTTTCCCACCACCGACGACTCCGACACCATCGCCCAATGTCTCCTACACACTGCCCAACAGGCCGGCATCACCCTAGAAACCCAAACCCCCGTCCAAGCCGTTGAGCGTCATTCCAGCGGCTTTAGAGTCAGCTTACGTCATGGAGACCCACGGGAGTGCGATCGCCTGCTCCTAGCCACCGGTAGCCATCCCAGCGGCTATCGCTTCGCCCAAAACCTCGGCCACAGTCTCATTCCTCCCGTACCCTCCCTCTTTACCTTCAACATCCGCGACCCCCAACTCACCCAACTGGCCGGCATCAGCGTCCCCAACGTCGAGATTTCCCTCCCTGATAACCACCTCAAACAACACCAACTCAAACAACACCAACTCAAACAACAGGGTCCTCTCCTGATTACCCATTGGGGACTCAGCGGTCCCGCCGTCCTCAAACTCTCCGCCTGGGGTGCCAGAACCCTCCACGACTGCCACTATCGAACCTCAATCCGTCTTAACTGGCTCCCCCAACACAACCCCGAAACCCTCCATCAGATCTATCACCGCCAAAAAGCCGACCACCCCCGCAAAACCCTAGGCAGTGTCTCCCCCATTCCCCTATCCCGACGACTCTGGAACTACCACCTCAACGCCGTCGAGATCGACCCTCAAACCCGCTGGGCCGAACTCTCCAAAAAAGCCATGAACCGCCTCAACCAGCAACTCCTCCAGAGTCAATATCCCCTCAGCGGCAAAGGCATCTTCAAAGACGAATTCGTCACCTGCGGCGGCATCAACCTCAAAGAAATCAACTTCAAAACCCTAGAAAGTCGCATCTGTCCCCATCTGTACCTCGCCGGAGAACTCCTCGACATCGACGGCATCACCGGCGGCTTCAACTTCCAAAACGCCTGGACCACCAGTTGGCTCGCCGGCCAAGCCCTAGCCCAACCCTAACCCCCAGCCCAAAGACAGAAACCGAGTGTCTCAATCCCAACCACCAATGTAGGGGCGAAAAATTTTTCGCCCCTACGATACCAGAACAGACCCTAACCTGTTCCCCATTCCCTGTTCCCTGTTCCCTGTTCCCTGTTCCC
>SIHH01000133.1 GCA_004299065.1 Phormidium sp. SL48-SHIP
CTTCGCGCTGAACTCGATGCTTATTATGCCAAACTTTATGGACTAACTCGCGATGAATTGCGCTATATTCTCGACCCTGCGGATGTTTATGGAGACGATTTCCCCAGCGAAACCTTCCGGGTATTGAAAAATAATGACGTTAAGAAATATGGCGAATATCGCACTCAGCGACTTGTGCTTGCTGCCTTCGATCGCCTTTAGACCCTAACTCCCTGTTGTTACCCCAAACCCGCCATGGAATTCAAACTCGCCGAGTTACTGTTAAACCCGGAACTCCTCCGCAGTACCAGCACCTTTATCGCCCAAAACATGGGAAAACTGGATTGTTCAGGAGTAGATACCTTGACACCCGAACAATTAGAGGCGCTGTTTTCCGCCATTCCCGAACATTGGAGTAGAGATGAATTTAATCAGGTTCTAGTTGAACAGACTGTTAGCGAGTCGTTGCGGGAGTGTTGGAGGGAATTTTGGCCTACACCTGAAGCCGTCACCACGAACTCGGGGGAGACGAAGAGGGAGACATCAATACGAGTCAAAGAAGAGGGACATCCCTATGGAACTGAACCGGGGGACATCTCGGCTTCTGAATCCCTGGATATTTTGCAACTGCGCGATCGCGTGATTGGAGAATACCGCCAATATATCGAAAGTTTCCTGCAAATTAAAGACCCCCGCGTCGAAACATTTGTCCGCGAAGAACTCGATCGCGGGGCCTTATGGCGCGATTCTCTGGTTCAACTCAATCCCGCCTACGCTGATGGCGCAACAATCGACGATTTAATCAACGACAACACCTTACATCCTGACTGCGCCCAATTCTTCGCCAATTATCGCTTTTATCGTCACCAAGAACAAGCCTTTCGCTGCTATCGCGGCGGCGAATCTTATGTGTTAACCACCGGAACCGGATCAGGGAAAAGTCTCAGTTATGTAGTGCCCATTTTTGATGATTTGCTGCGCCATCCTCAGACTCAAGGCGTTCGGGCGATTTTGGTCTATCCCATGAACGCCTTAATCAATTCCCAAATCGGAGAATTCAATAAATTTTTAGATCAAGCCGTTCCCGGTTCCCTGGGGTCAACAATTCGCGTCGCCTCGTACACCGGACAAGAAAGTAAAGAGACTAAAATCGACCTGCAAAATAATCCCCCTCATATTTTGCTGACCAACTATGTGATGTTGGAATTGATGCTATCTCGGGTTCACGAACGGCAATTTGTGGAATCTCCCAACTTGCGCTTTTTAATCTTAGATGAACTGCATACCTATCGGGGTCGCCAAGGGGCCGATGTCGCCATGTTGGTGCGGAAACTGCGGGAACGTTGCGGCCAAAACCTCCTCTGTATCGGCACTTCGGCAACAATGGCCACAGAAGGAACCCGAGACAATCGCCGTCAAACCGTGGCCGGCGTGGCGAGTCAACTCTTTGGGGTGGACATTCGCCCGGATCATGTCATCGACGAAACCTTGAAACTGGCGATCGCCCGTTGCGAACCCACCCCAGCAGAACTCGCCGAGAGTCTCAGCAGCGAGTTACCCGGCGATCGCAGTCTCGCCCAATTTCGCAACCATCCCTTAACGGTGTGGTTAGAACGTCAGTTAGGATTGCGACGGGAAGAAAATCGCTGGATGCGGCGAACCCCCATTTCGTTAAACCAAGCCGCCGCCGAATTATCTGAACAAACTGGCATTGAGGGCGATCGCTGCGAGGAAAAATTACGGCAAATGCTGCTATGGAGTCATACCGCCGGGCCTCGATCCCCCCAGGCCAGAGACGTGGAAGGGGGACGGCTGCATTTTCGCCTGCATCAATTTATCTCCCAAGGGGGCAATGTGTATGCCACCTTGGAACCCAGCGAGACTCGCGAACTCACCTTAGATGGACAATATGCCACCACAGGAGGCCGTCTGTTATATCCATTAGTCTTCTGTCGCGAATGTGGGCAGGACTATTATGTGGTCCGCTATGATCGCGAACGGCAAACGGTGACCCCCCTGTTGGGCAGTGACGGGGAAACCCCTGAGGAAGAGGATGAGTTTAGCGAAGGCTATCTCACTTTAGGGGAGGACGACATCTGGAGTGAGGCAGACAGCGATCGCCTACCGGACAATTGGTTTAAAGTCACCAAACGGGAGGGACGAACCCCCAAACCGAACTACCGGCCCTTTATTCCCCAAAAACTCTATGTTTACGCCAACGGGAAAGTAGAAACCCGGGCCGTGGCCCAGGGCGATCGCCAGCGTCCGATTCCCGTCTGGTTCATTCCTCGCCCCTTCCTAGTGTGCCTGAATTGCGGCATCGTCCACGATCGCCGTCGCCGGGAATTCGCCAAACTCTCCCGCCTCAGTTCCGAAGGACGCAGTACCGCCACCACCTTACTCTGTCTATCAGCCGTGAGGCAGTTAAAAGCCAATCGGGCGATCGACCCTGGGGCCGCCAAAATCCTCAGTTTTACCGATAACCGTCAAGATGCTTCCCTGCAAGCGGGACATTTTAACGATTTCATTCAAACCAGCTTATTGCGATCGGCCCTATATGGGGCATTGCAACACCACCACCGCCTGACCTATGCCAATTTACCCCAAGCGGTGTTTGACCAACTCGGTTTAACCCAAACCGATTACGCCCAAACCCCCGCCGACTATGGCGCAATGGCGGCTAAAAACGAGACAATCTTCAAACGGGTGATCGAATATCGACTCTACGAAGATTTGCGTCGCGGTTGGCGGATTGTCCAACCCAATTTAGAACAATGCGGCTTGCTGACGATCGACTAT
The DNA here is from genome assembly GCA_004299065.1 of Phormidium sp. SL48-SHIP. Lineage (GTDB taxonomy): Bacteria > Cyanobacteriota > Cyanobacteriia > Cyanobacteriales > Geitlerinemataceae > Sodalinema. The sequence continues at coordinate 2,779 of SIHH01000133.1, forward strand.
GAAGGCTTGGCAGATGTCTGTCGCGCCGACTCCCTCTGGGAAAATCGCCATTTTGTCTTGATGCGGTCTACCCCAGAAGACCGGTTGCGTTTACTGAAAACGCTCTTAGATCTGTTGCGTCGGGAATTGGCGATCGATGCCCGCTTACTGCAAGCCGAGGAACTCGAACGCTTCCAACGGGAGGCCAGTCAACAACTCAATGAACGCTGGGGTATTGAATCTGGGGAACGGCTGCGATTAGCCGCTTATGCTTCTCTCGAGTCGGGACCCTCCTCTCAATCCCGCAAACCGGGCGATCGCGGTCGTCAGGAAATCAAACTCACCCATCGCAGCAAGTTCGGACGCTTCCTCAAACACCAGTTTGACCTATCGACCCCGGATGTGGAAAAGGCGATCGCGGATTTAGTCGAGATTCTGCAAGGGGGTGGGTATCTCTCCCGACAGGGCGATCGCTTTCAGCTTTGCATCACAACCCTGGTTTGGTGTCACGCCGAACTCGACACCATCGAAGCCGATTTACTCTCGCGCAAATATCTCAGCCGCAACGACATCCCCACCATCCCCGTCAATGGCTTTTTCAAACAACTCTACCAATCCGAAATCACCCAGTTGCGCCAATTGCAAGGACGCGAACATACCGGACAAGTGCAATCGCGCGATCGGCAGGAACGAGAACAGTTATTTCGTTCCGGGGACTTGGCGGCGTTATTCTGTTCGCCGACGATGGAACTGGGGATTGACATCTCGGATTTGAATGTCGTCCACTTGCGGAATATCCCCCCCAACCCCGCCAACTACGCCCAACGCAGCGGACGGGCGGGACGTAATGGCCAGGCGGCTTTGGTGGTGTCTTACGCCTCCGTCGGTAGTGGCCATGACCGCTATTTTTACCAACGTCCTGAACAAATGGTGGCCGGTGTGGTGGCCCCGCCTAAGCTAGAACTGGGGAATCGAGATTTACTCGAATCTCACTTACATTCACTGTGGTTAGCTGCTACTGGGGCGCAATTGGGCAGTTCGATGAATGAAATTCTGGATTTAGAACAGGACGAATATCCCCTGAAATCGGGATTGCGTCACGAATTGACGTTGTCATCTCAGGGATTGTGTCATTGTGGAGAACGGGCGATCGCGATTCTCAACGATTCCTTCTGTCAGGACAGTATCGCCGATAAATCTTGGTATTCGCCCCAATGGGTGCAAACGGTCTTTGATCGCGCCTTGTCTAGTTTTGATCGCGCCTGCGATCGCTGGCGTGACTTATACAGCGAAGCCGTCCGCCAACGGGACGAGGCCCGCCAAATCCTCGATCGCGTCACCATCGGCCAAGTCAGCGCCCAGGAACGCCAAAATGCCGAACGCTTGGAACGAGATGCCCGCCGTCAATTAAACTTATTGGTGGGGGAATCGGGGGGGTCGTCTTCTGGGCAGGACTTGGATTTTTATCCCTATCGCTACTTTGCCGCCGAAGGCTTTTTACCGGGATATAATTTCCCCCGTCTGCCAATTCGCGCCTACATCCGCCATCGAGAAGAGGGGAGATTTGTTGCCCGTCCAAGAGCGATCGCCATTCGTGAGTTTGCCCCGTCTAACATTGTCTATTATGAGGGGAATAAATTTCAGGTGGCACGAACGGCGATCGTTCACGGTGCAGATGTTCCTTATCAGAGGATTGCGGTATGTGCCGAATGCGGCTATTTCCATGATGGCGAAGCCGCCGTGCGAGAAACCTGCGAAAATTGCGGCAGCCGCTTGGTTGCCGATGAACAAGGTAATCCCGCCAAAGTGGATCGCGTCTTAAAGATGCAAACCGTCTTCACTCGGCGGCGCGATCGCATCACCTGCGATGAAGAGGAACGGTTGAAATATGGGTACAATCTGACCACCCACTACCGCTTTGAAACAGCACCTCGAAAGGCGACCGTTACCTCGGAAACGGGGGAAACCTTGCTCGAATTAACCTATGGAGATGCGGCGGCTATTTGGCGCTTGAATCGTGGCTTACGCAAAAACCGGGAACGAGGATTCAAGTTAGACGTGCAAACTGGCAATTGGGGCGAGATGGGAGAAAAACAACAAAGTAGCCCCGAATCTGTCCATAGTCAAGTTCATTTAATGGTCCGCGAAACCAGTAACGTTTTATTGGTGTCTCCCCAACAGTTACCCTCGGAACAAACTCAGGCATTTGTGGTAACCCTGCAATATGCAATGGAACGAGCAATTCAAGCCATTTATAAATTAGAAGAAAACGAGTTAGCCTCGGAACGATTGGGACGTTCTCAAACCATTTTATTCTGGGAATCCGCTGAAGGTGGCGCAGGAGTGCTATCGCAAATTTTAACTGACCCAACCTCCCTGCAACGCATCAGCCAAGTGGCATTAGATATTTGCCATTTCATCACGCCTAAACCGACTTGCGTGCAAGCCTGTTATGAATGCCTCCTATCTTACCGCAATCAATTTGACCATCCCCTGCTAAATCGCACCTTAATTCACGAGTATTTACAACAGTTAGGGGGTAGCACGGTACAGCCAGAACTGGAGGGCGATCGGCAATCTCGCTTTCAAGAACTGCTGCAACAAACAGACCCCAATTCTGATTTAGAACGCCAAGTATTACAGGCAATCTATGAGAGTGATTTGCCCTTACCCGACTCCGCACAAGCCTTGCTGGCTGAGGCCAATTGCAAACCCGACTTTATCTATGAACAATCAAAACTGGCGATTTTTTGCGATGGTTCCGTTCACGACACCTCAGAACAACACGCCAAAGATAAACAACTTCGAGATGACTTGGACTTTTTGAGCGGTTATTCTCCCTTTGTGATTCGTTACGATGACAATCTAGCCGAGAAAATTGCAGCCCTCAAGCCGTTTCTTGAAAGCTAGGAAACCGCCTCCGGGGTGGGGTCTTTTGGGGTCAAGGTAATCAGGGAGATTGACGCATTAACGTTTCCCCAGTGCGTAGAATTTGCCCCGCCAACATGGCCCCGCCAAAACCATTATCGATATTCACCACCCCAATTCCCGTCGCACAGGAGTTTAACATCGTCAGGAGGGGAGCGAGACCGCCAAAACTGGCCCCGTAGCCGATGCTGGTGGGAACCGCCACCACCGGCGCATCCACTAACCCCGCCACCACACTGGGTAACGCGCCTTCCATCCCCGCCACGACAATTAACACCTGGGCCTGTTTCAGGAGATGTTGATTCCTCAGCAGGCGGTGGATTCCCGCCACCCCCACATCCCAGAGGCGAAACACCTCAAAGCCGCAAAGTTCTCCGGTGACGGCGGCTTCCTCAGCCACAGGGAGATCGGCGGTTCCGGCGCTGACAATGCCGATGGTGCCGGGATGCTGGATGGGGAGCGGATCAGGGGCGATCGCACAAATGCGGGCCTGGGGATAGTAGCGGACATCTCGCAGGCGATCGCGAATCACACGATAGGCCTGCGGCCCCACCCGAGTCGCCATCACCACCGATTGGCGATCGCGCATGGCCATCATAATCTCGACAATCTGCTCAGGACGTTTATCCTGACCCCAAATCACTTCGGGAAACCCCGTCCGTAAACTCCGCTGATGATCGATTTTGGCAAATTCACCAACCGGCTCATAGCATATTTTCTCTATTTTGTCAAGGGCTGCTTGAGGAGCTATTTCCCCCGTCGCCACCAACCCCAGCAGCGTTTCTAATTGCGCTGAATCCATCCCAAACACTCCCTAATCCTCAGAAATCTTCAGATCCGGAAGATTCCAAAACACCCCGCCAATGGCTGAATAGCGGGTTCCCTCAATGGTATTACGAACCGCTGCCATGGAAAGGGGATTCACCAAATAAATAAAGGGTAGATTTTCCTGAACCAAAATTTGCGCTTCCCCATAAATTTCTTTGCGTTCCTCATCCCCAAACACCTGAGAGGCTTGAATATAAAGAGACTCAATCTCTCGCTCCCAATCTTCGACCACCCGTCCCTCAATTGGGGGATCATCACGACCCTGATTAAAACTATGTAACCGTCCATCAACCCCAAAAATTGTCAAACTTCCGTGGGGTTCAACGCCTCCCGTAAAGCCAATGAGATGCGCCTCCCAATCCAGAGTTGAACTGAGCTTATTGACTAAATTATTGAACCCCATCGGTGTGAAATTAACCTGAATCCCAATCTGGCTTAAATCCTGACGAATCTGCGCACCAATGGCCTCACGAGTTTGGTTCCCCGCATTGGTAATCAGTTCAAATTCAACCCGATTTCCCTCTTCATCCAAGAGGCGATCGCGCTCATCATACGAAAACCCCGCATCGAGCAACAGTTGTCGAGCCAGGTCCAAATTATACTCATAGGTCGGGAGTCCCTCTTCAGGAGACAAATAATAGGGACTTTGAATAGAAATCGGTGAATTTTGGGGTTCCCCCAAGCCGCGATAAATACTATTGATCATCGTCGGACGATCAATCGCATGAGCAACCGCTTTACGAAAAGCGAGCGTGTTAAACCATTTTGACTTAATCGGGTCAACCAGCGGTTCGCCATTGGGATTTTTGCCCCGGTTGAGGTTAAAGGTAATAAACGTCGTCCCCATTTGGGGTCCATCTTCATAAATCGTGAAGTTTCCCCGCTCTTCCTCCTGTTTCAGCAAGGAAAAATAAGACGGACTGACGCTAATCGAACTCAAGCCACCTGAACGAAATTGTAATAACTGAGTGTCCTGATTTTCCACCACTTGCCAAACCACTTCTTCAATATGCGGTTTCGGGGTTCCGTCTTCTTCCGTATCCCAATAATAGGGATTGCGTTCAAAACGGACCCGTTGTCCCGGCCGATATTGGGACAAGCGATAGGGACCATTGCTAATAATTTCCTCTGGAGGGGTGTCTGTTCCCCAGAGGGTGTTGAAGCGGGGTTCTCCCTCAGCATTGACATCCTCAACCGCTGAACGTAGGAGATGTTCTGGCAAAATGGGAGAACCGAGGGTTCGGAGAATGGGGGAAAAGGGTTCGGGGAGTAGGACTTCAATGCGGCGATCGTCGAGTTTCTGAATCGTGGGAAACTCACCAGCTTCACCCACTCGCAGCACATCACGGGTCGAACTGGGAATGTTGCGGTTGAAGTAAATATCATTGAAGGTAAACACCACATCGTCCGCCGTCAGGGGTTCCCCATCAGACCAGCGTAATCCCTCTCGCAGCGTAAAGACGAGCCGCAGATTATCCTCGGACATCTCCCAAGACTCCGCCAGTTGCGGGATCACTTCGGCGGTAACCCCGTCGGAGGTCACCAGTCCCTCGTAGATATAGGCGAAGACGTTGGGAGACTCCTGACTCAATGCGGCGTTGAAGGTTTTGGGGTCACTAATTTGTCCCAAGATGATTTGACTCTCCGCCGCCTCCTGAACTCGGAAGCGTTCGAGTTGACAGCCACTGAGGCCCAACAACAGAACGACTCCCAGCAGGACTAGGGTCATGAGCTGTCGGACTCTGTGGGGACGCGGTGAGAGAGGAATTAGCACAGACATGATCCAGGAAATAGTGAGCCTGAGGCTCCAGGCTAGTTTTCAATTCTAATCCCTAGCTGCTAATCTGTCTTGGCCAGAAGCACAACGGCATGAACGGCAATTCCTTCTTCCCGTCCGACGGGGCCGAGTCGTTCGTTGGTGGTAGCTTTAATACCGATCGCCGTTGGATCGAGTTGCAGGGTCTCAGCCAGGTTCTCCTGCATCTCCTGAAGATGGGGTTTGAGTTTCGGACGCTCGGCGACAATGACGCTATCGAGATTGCTAATGGTCCAGCCTTTTTGCTGGATGAGGCGGTTGACTTGTTCGAGGAGGGTGAGGCTGTTGGCGCCGCGCCACTGCTCATCCGTGGGGGGGAAGTAATGGCCAATGTCGCCGAGGCTGAGCGCGCCGAGCATGGCATCCATGATGGCATGAGTGAGGACATCGGCATCACTGTGGCCGTCGAGGCCGCGATCGTGAGGTAACACAACGCCACCCAAGATTAGGGGTCGCCCTTCTACGAGGCGGTGAATGTCATAGCCGTTGCCGATGCGAAGCTCCATCGCGGTCAAGAAACGTTACGTTTTTTGTGATTGTCACTTCCAATCGTAACTTGGCTTCGTTCAGTTGTACAGTTAGCTTGTACAATGGGATAGCCCAATTTGATGCTACGAGGACGCTCTATCTAATGCCCGTTGCCGTCGGTATGATTCAAAGTCTGGGGTTTCCCTCCATTTTAGCGGCAGCCGATGCTTCTGTGAAAGCAGCTCGCGTGACGCTGGTGTATTTTGACAAGGCTGAAAGTGGTCAATTTGCCATTGCTTTTCGCGGACCAGTGTCGGAAGTCGAAGAAGCCATGAAGGCAGGATTGGCCGCTGTGGAAAAGACCTTTGGGGGTAAAATTATGTCTCATTATATTGTCCCTAACCCCCCAGAGAATATCGTGGCCGTCTTACCCATTCACTACACGGAAACGACTGAGCCATTTCGCTGAGGAATGGGGATTCCCTTGCCATAGCGATGGGGGATGATGGATAATTTTTGGGTTGGGTTTTAAGGGGGGGGAGGTCTGATGACCGAAAATTACGACCCGAATATCGCGACCCGAACATCGCTACATTAGGCTTTCCAGAGGCTTTAACACAGCGCTTGGATAAAAACGCTTCAAGTTATACATCTTTAATGGGGGTCAATCATACCCCAACCATGCCAAATTTAGGAGATCAACCGTGACACAGCAGGCAGTAGGATCAATTGAAACCAAAGGGTTCCCAGGCGTTATGGCGGCCGCCGACGCGATGGTAAAAGCTGGACGAGTGACCCTCGTGGGCTATATCCGTGTGGGAAGCGCCCGTTTTAACATTAATATCCGTGGGGATGTCTCGGAGGTGAAGACGGCCATGGATGCCGGAATCGCCGCCGTTGAACGAACCTATGGGGCGACGTTGGAGTCTTGGGTGATTATTCCTCGTCCCCATGAGAACATTGTGGCGGTTCTACCCATTGATTACGGCCCGGATGTTGAAGAGTTCCGGGATGCGGTGAATGGGGGACGGATTCCTCGTTCCCTCTCGGGTGGATCTTAACCCGATTCATCGTGAGTTGGTTGGCCCGGTGTTGTTGCGAACGCCGGGTTTTGAGTTTTTAAGCATTTGATACAAAATTGTAGGGGCGAAAAATCCCCTCCTGGGAGGGGTAGGGGTGGGTTATGCCCCGACAGCAATGGATGTAATCCGCCATAAATTTTCCTGATCACCCTGAACCCAGAAGACCCTTATATTGTTCCTTGTTCATTGTTTTTAACCGTGCTGCTATGGATACTGTTAACTTAGAGTTGCAATCTTCGGTGTTGGTGGTTGAACCGGAACCCCCTCTGGCCCAACGGATTGCCCTAGATTTACAGGAAGCGGGCTATGAGGTGGCGATCGCCCATGAAGCCCATAATAGCCTCCATCAAGTTGCGGAGATGCAGCCGGGGCTAATTGCAATTAATCGTACTCTCCCAGGTAACTCAGGCTTATGGCTGTGTAAACATCTACGCAGTGTCGGCAATCGGGCCGTGGTGATGATGATGCTACCGAGTGATACCCTAGACGATCGCGTGGCCTGTCTCGAAGCTGGGGCCGATGATTACGTGATTAAACCCTACCGTTCCCATGAATTTCTGAAGATGGTGGCGTTTTATCTCAAGCCTGAACACCCAGATACTCATCAGTTACGTTTTGCTGATTTGTTGCTGGATTTACCCAGTCGTCAGGCGTTTCGAGGAGTTCGTGGGGGCGATCGCAATTCCGAACGGGCGATCGATCTAACCATGAAAGAGTTTGAACTCCTCAAATATCTCATGGAACATCCCCGCGAAGTTCTCACCCGTGAACAAATCCTAGAAAACGTCTGGGGCTATGAATTTATGGGGGAGTCAAATGTCATTGAAGTCTACATCCGCTATTTACGCCTAAAAATCGAAAATGAAGGCGATAAACGACTTATTCAAACCGTGCGCGGTGTGGGGTATGTGTTGCGGGAAAGCTAGAGAGGGAAC
>SIHH01000134.1:0-4111 GCA_004299065.1 Phormidium sp. SL48-SHIP
CCCCTCCCCCCTCGTGTCATGGCTCAAGCCGTGACACGGACTCTGGGCGGCTCCGCCGCCTGGACTCGGAAGGCTCTGCCTTCCCAAAGGATAACTTGGCTCCAGCCAAGTCACAATGAACAATGGTTTGATGAGGGTCTATGCAGATTCCATATAAGCTGAAATAAATCCCATCTTGATTGCTTTGACCTCCAACGCCAAGATTCGATGAAACTTTTAAACGACGATGTAGATGTCCCGGCACAAATTAACCTTGTCTCCGCCATTGATGTCATTTTTGCAATTTTGGCATTCTTTATCATTTCGAGTTTATTTTTATCTCGAAATGAAGGATTACCCGTCAACTTACCCCAAGCACAACAGTCGGAAATACAACAAGACACCCGTATTACGGTTTCGCTGACGGCTGAGGGAGAGATTCGCGTCAATGATGAGGTGGTCACCCTAGAGACGTTACCCGAGAGCGTTGCGCGGGTGATGGAAGCCTCAGACAGTACTTTAGTGGTCTTGAATGCGGATGAGTCGATCGCGCATGGTCAGGCGATCGCCGTGATGGATCGCTTACGTCAGATTCCCAACCTACGGATGGCGATCGCCACCACCTCTCAATCCCCATCTGGACAGACATCAGACGACTCTAGTCAATAATCATCATTCGCCTGGGAGGTCAACTGAACATTGTCATACAGCACAGACAACTTCAGGTCAAAATCAAGAGTGTCCCCGACTCCCCCAGCGAGATGCACTAGGACTCCAGAGTCTCTGAATCGAGAGTCTGTTGCTCAAACTTTAGGGTTTTGCAGTTCTCAAGCACCGTGCGAGCCACATCCTCGGGAATCCCCTCTGGGATATCAGCGTCAATCTCTAGGGTGATTCGGATCTTCGCATTGTTTAGGGAGGTTAAGTGTTGGATGACTTCATCCGCCACCTGTCCCACATCCCCCGACTCCACTCCCGAGATCGCGATCGCCCCCCGAAAAAAAAATCCAGCAACCCCTTGACATTCTCAAAACTTGGGGCTAGGCTAGTAAAGGTGTTGAGTTAAACAGCTCAGCCCAACCACGAATACGCCCCCATCGTCTAGAGGCCTAGGACACCTCCCTTTCACGGAGGCGACGGGGATTCGAATTCCCCTGGGGGTATTCTAACCAAAGACCGATCGCTCATCCAGGGCGGTCGGTCTTTGCTCATGTGAAGCCTCTGGCTCCAAGAGGACCTGATAAATCTTCACAGGCTTTTGTCGCCCCTTCAACAACACATTGCCGAGCAATTCGATCGCAAACTGTCCCTGAACATAACGATAGGTCGACTCACTAATCAAAATCCGACAGAGTCCCCCATCCACCGACTTATCAAAACTCTCCAAACGCGACGCCACATTCACACTATCGCCAATAATCGTGTAATCCTCCCGCTGAGAACTGCCCAAACTGCCCACCACCAGAGACCCCGTCGCAATTCCCACCCGCATCGAAATAATCGGCTGGCCCTTCTCTTGCCAGCGTAAATTCAACTCCTGAAGCTTCTGGCCCATATCCAGCGCACAACGCACCGCCGCGATCGCATCAGCCGCAATCTCCGTCTCCTGATTCCGTAACAACGGCACCCCAAACACCGCCATCACCGAGTCACCAATAAACTTATCAATCGCCCCCTGATGGCGTAACACCACCTCAGCCATCCCCTCCATATACTCATTAAGCCAACACATCAAAGGTTCAGCATCAATCTGTTCGGCTAAAGTACTGAAATTCTTAATATCCGTAAACAAGACCGTCGCCGTGGCCTTGCGCCCCACCAAGCGCCCCTCCTGTAAAATCTGATGTCGCTGTCGCCAAATCTCCTCCGCCACCGTTGACGTCACATGACGACCAAACAAGTGCATCATCAACTGGCGGTCTTCCCGTTCCAAATGAGCCACATAGGCCGTCGTCACGATCGCCGACCCCCCTAAGCCTAAGAGCGGCACCACCACAGGAATCCACCATCCCCCCAAAAACGCCCCATAGCCCAACATCGCCAACACACCCGCCGCCCCAATCAAACTCAGCAGAGTGACCCGACTGCGACGCAACCCCCAACACAGCATCGCCCCAGCCGACGTCCAAAGCACAATCCAGGCCGCCTCCCACCCAGACGGCCAAACCCGAATCAGCGGGCGATTGTCCAACGCCGCACTAATCATCTGACTCGTTAAATTGGCCTGAAACTCAACCCCCGTCATACGATGGGGCCGATCCCAAACTCCCCCCCATACCATCTGACTATAAGGTGTATAGAAAAAATCATTGAGACTCGGCGCCACGGGGCCAACCAAGACCACGCGATCGCGAATCTCCTCCGCACCCACCCGTCCATCGAGAACATCCGACAGGGACACCTGCTCAAACGAGCCTGGCCCACCCCGAAAATTGAGCAAAATCTGATATCCCCCCGCATCCGCCCGAACATAGCCCCCATCATTCGCCTCAAACGGATAAAACACCTGCTGTCCCAATTGCAGATACTCAGGATGAGTTTGGGCCTCTGGATCAAAACCGCGTTCCTGTTGCAAATACAGCCAAGCCAGAACAAACCCCAAACTCGGATAAGACTGGCCCCCCTCATCCGTTAAAAACAATAACGCCCGTCGTAATCGTCCATCGCCATCAACAGGAACATCATTCACCCCCACCTGGCCCTTCTCCGCCAAAACCGGCGGTGGACCAATCACCCCACCCACCTGATCCGGGACCTGCTTCTCGATCCCAATAATCTTATCTGAACGCTCAAAGACTTCTAATAGGCGATCGTGTCCGGGTTCAACCGGGATATTGCGGTAAAAATCTAAACCAATCGCCCGAGGGTTCGCCTCTTCGATCGTTTCCAAAAGCGTCGCTAACGTCTCATCCTTAATCGGTGAATCCCAACGTTCAATATCGGGTTCCGTCAAACCGACAATCAAAATGCGGTCATCTCGGGAACTCTCAGGACGCAACAGGAACAAATAATCATAAGCCGCCCATTCCAAAGGCTGAGCCAAGCCGAAGCCCCGGAAAAGGAGTAAAATGAGCGCAACACCCGGCCCAGCCATGAGAAACCCTTGCCACTCAGACCACTGTTTCTGTATTTGCTTCGGGAGATTGAGCCAAACCATCCAGGATTTCTTGAAACGCCCCCCCAATTTTATCGCGTTCAGCCGGTTAAAATGGATCGGCTAGAATCTGAGCCAATCCATCTAAATTTCTCGCCTCAACCGGCCTCATCGCCGGAGCCTGGCCCCCCGATCATTAAGAGTTTGAGAACGCAGGAGTACAACGGGTGAATATCCTAGAACTGTTTGACAAAGGCGGTATCGCAATGATTCCGCTGCTCGTGTTGTCTGTTTTGTCGATCGCCACCATTTTTGAACGCCTCTGGTTTTGGGTTCGCATCCTCCCCAAAGAGCGGGAATTGGTCAATCGCGTCTTAGAAACAGCACAACAAGATTGGGATTTAGCCGCAGAAATTGCCCGTCAGGGGCGATCGAGTCCCATCGCTCGCTTCCTCTACGCACCGCTGCAACTTCAAGAACCTGAACCCGAACTCTTCCAACTCGCCCTAGAAGCCTCCGCTGATGAAGAACTGGCCAATATGCGCCGGGGCGACAAAATCTTAGAAGGCGTCATTGCGATCGCACCCCTGTTAGGCTTACTCGGGACCGTCTTAGGCTTAATTGAATCCCTCGGTTCCATCAGCATTGGCGATCTCGGAACCACCGCCACCGAAGGCGTCACCCAAGGGATTGGCGAATCCCTCATTAGCACCGCCACCGGGCTAATTGTCGCCATTATCAGCCTTAGCTTCTATCGTCTATTTCAAGGGTTTGTCGTCAACCAAGCCAAAGTCTTTCGCAAAAGTGGTAACGCCCTAGAACTCTGCTATCGGCAATTTTGGGCTGAACGTCAACGTCAGTCTCAAGATCACCCCAACCTCTCTCAAGTCCCTGGAACTCGGCTAAAAAATTCTCCTCAGCCCAACTCAGAGAATAAGTCAGACGACAACTCAGACGATAACTCAGACAAAAATCCAGACGACAATCCAGACGACAAAACCGATCGCGAAACCCATTAACGCAGCCCAGGATCCACCG
>SIHH01000134.1:4121-4873 GCA_004299065.1 Phormidium sp. SL48-SHIP
AATCCAGACGACAAAACCGATCGCGAAACCCATTAACGCAGCCCAGGATCCACCGGAACGTCCCCCAACTCCAGACCGTTCAGGGTCGCCGGTTGGTGGTTAAGTGTTGTTAATTGTTGATTATTAATTGTTGTTCCCAGGCCATTTCGATGAAAATTAAACCGACTGAGATCCTTCAGGACAACGCCCATATTGAGATTCTGCCGCTGATGGATGTCATTTTTTGTATTTTGACATTTTTCATCCTTGGGGCAGTCGGATTGAGCCGTCAGCAGGCGATCGAGCAGAGTTTACCCCAAGCCTCCACCGGCGAACAACAGATGCGGGAAATGTTCCGAGTCAGCATCGATCCCATCGGTCGCATCTACGTCGATCGCGACCCCGTCACCCTCGACGAACTCCCCGCACGGCTTCTGGCCTATCAAAGCGAAAACCCTGACGGACTGGTGGTGGTTTTTGGCCATCCCATGGCTCAATATGACAATGTCTTACAAGTGCTTGACCTTTTACGGTCGATTGGCGGCGATCGCGTCTCCCTCGGCGTCAATCCCAGTCAAGAAAACCCCCTAGAGCGCAACCAACAACAAAACCCCTTCGGCGACTTCCCCATCACCCCCGAATCCGACCTATCCCCACCGAGACCGTCACCCGAGGGAGGCTTACCCGGACTCGAACCCCAGTTAGAGTTTGATAGCCCAGCCTTAGATGGGTTAGACGCAACCCCAGAAGACGCAACCCCAGAAGACGCAACC
>SIHH01000134.1:4883-10767 GCA_004299065.1 Phormidium sp. SL48-SHIP
AGACGCAACCCCAGAAGACGCAACCCCAGAAGACGCAACCGGGGACACCAATCCTGCCCCCAATTAACACCTCTAATCCAGTTCAGCCCCATGTTGACGATACCAGGCGATCGTTTGTTGCAGCCCCTCCCGGAAGCCCGTCTGAGCCACAAAACCAAAACGCTCCTTAGCCCGCTGAGTATCCAAACAGCGGCGGGGTTGGCCATTGGGTTTATCCGTTTCCCAAACGATCTCCCCCTCGAACTCCATCAACTCACAAATCGTTTCCACCAAATCGCGGATTGAAATCTCTTCATGAGTTCCCAAATTCACCGGATCTGGGTCATTATAATCCTGAGTCGCCATGACAATCCCGCGAGCCGCATCCGTTGAATAGAGGAACTCCCGCGTCGGCGAACCATCTCCCCAAACCGGGAGTTGAGTCTGGCCTCGTTCTTGAGCCTCATGAACCTTGCGAATCAGGGCCGGAATCACATGAGAACTACTGGGATTGAAGTTATCCTCCGGGCCATAGAGATTCACCGGCAGCAGATACACCCCATTAAACCCATATTGCTGACGATAGGCTTGTAGCTGCACTAACAGGGCTTTCTTGGCAATTCCATAGGGGGCGTTCGTTTCTTCAGGATAGCCATCCCAGAGATCATCTTCTCGGAAAGGAACCGGCGTAAATTTCGGATAAGCACAAATCGTCCCCACACAGACAAACTTCTCAACGCCCGCCTCATAGGCACTGTGAATCAGTTGCGTTCCCATCATCAAGTTGTCGTAGAACAACTCAGCCGGTTTTTCTCGATTCAGGCCAATTCCGCCCACATGAGCCGCCAAGTGGATGATGATATCCTGACCTTTGACCACCTCCTGACAATGGTCTAGCTGTCGTAAGTCGCGATCGCGCGATCGCGGCACCGAGATATTCCCCTCACTGGCCCCAGCTGCCACCAACTGAGCCATCACCTGGCGACCGAGGAATCCCGCCCCTCCCGTCACCACAATCTGCTTGTCTGCTAACGATAAACCCGCCATAACCTCTTCCTTTTAGACTCTCTTAGACTCTCAATACCATCTTTAATGCCATTTTCTCAGGGCAGGCAGAACACCCGCCCAACCTCATCGATGTTGCTAGATTGACCAGCATTTTGGGCAGCATCGCCACCTCACCCGTCCTTTAATCCACCGTATTCGTAGAATCGTGACGAATAAAGGCGCGATCGCTCGGACTCTCACCATTGGCTTGCTTCGAGGGCAACCCCAGAGCCGCTAAATCCGCTTCCACCATTAACGCCACCAACTCACCAAAATTCACCGAAGGCGTCCAGCCGAGCTTATCTCGGGCCTTAGACGAATCCCCAATCAGTAAATCCACCTCCGCCGGACGCAAATAACGAGAGTCAAACTCAACATAATCACGCCAATCGAGACCCACATAACCAAAGGACAAATCGAGAAATTCCCGAATTGAATGGGTTTCATTGGTGGCAATCACATAGTCATCCGGGGACTCTTGCTGAAGCATCAACCACATCGCTCGTACATAGTCCTTGGCATAGCCCCAATCCCGTTTTGAGTCCAAATTGCCTAAAAACAGCTTTTTCTGCATTCCGCCCACAATCCGGGCCACCGCACGAGTAATCTTGCGGGTGACAAACGTTTCACCCCGTCGCGGTGACTCATGATTAAAGAGAATGCCATTACAGGCAAACAAATCATAAGACTCACGATAGTTCACCGTTTGCCAATGGGCATACACTTTCGCACAGGAATAGGGACTGCGGGGATAGAAGGGAGTGCCTTCCTTCTGCGGCACTTCCTGAACCTTCCCGAACATTTCCGACGATCCCGCCTGATAGAAACGAACCTCGTTGCTGGTTCGTTGTTGATAGTCCCGGATCGCTTCGAGGAGCCGTAGGGTTCCCATCGCCACCGTGTCAACCGTATATTCGGGAGAGTCAAAACTCACCCGCACATGGGACTGAGCGCCCAGGTTATAGATTTCATGAGGGCGAACCTCCTCAAGAATCCGCCGTAAGGTCGTCCCATCCGTGAGATCCCCATAATGGAGAAACAACCGCGCTCCTTCACTGTGAGGGTCAACATACACATGATCAATGCGATCAGTGTTAAAAGTCGAGGTTCGACGAATAATCCCGTGAACTTCGTAGTTTTTCTCCAACAGCAGTTCAGTGAGATAGGACCCGTCTTGCCCAGTAATTCCGGTAATTAATGCTCGTTTCAATTCGGTCACAATTCTGTAATCCTCAAGTCTGTATCATTGGGAGACTCCCTCGTCTGTTGTAGCCTATCTTGTCTCAATCTGCCCCGGGTTTCGTTCGCTCACCTGACCCCTGAGACCGCCGAATGCCCAACAGCCCAGGGTTGACAGGGGCGCCGAGACCCCATCCTGAGGGAGTCGAGGCCGGGTTTACCCTCGCAAACCCCAACCGGGGAGGCTCTAGGGTGAGCGAATACCACTAGAACCCGGATGAGTCGTTATCTTAATAGGCGCCGTTGTTCTTGGGGAAAATAATCACACCAATCGTTTTGATGGCGATCCAAAAATCCATCCAAGCGTTACGGCAGTTGACATAATAGACATCAATCTTGACCCGCTTTTCGTAGGGAATATCATTGCGTCCGGACACTTGCCATAATCCCGTAATTCCCGGACGAATGGTCAACACTTTATCCATATAGCGTCCATATTTTGGCAACTCTTCGCGAATAAGCGGACGAGGACCGACGACACTCATATCTCCCCGAAGCACATTCCAAAATTGGGGAAATTCATCGAGACTGGTAAACCGCAAAAAGCGACCAATCCAGGTAATTCTGGGGTCGCTTTTGAGTTTAAAGGTTTCCTGAAACTCAGCCCGAATTTGCGGAGAGCTTTCTAGGAGTTCTTCTAAAACCTGATCTGCATTCGAGACCATCGTTCTAAATTTGATGCAACCAAAGGGTTTTCGGTCTTTCCCAATTCGTTCTTGAACATAGAAAATTGGACCGGGGGAACTCAAGAGAATCAAAGACCCCAAAATGAAGTACACCGGGGAAAATAAAATCAAAACCAGGGCAGAAAACAGAATATCAAACAGGCGTTTTCCGAACGCACCGTTGGCGTCTGCCACTGTGAACCCTTGAGGGCGCAAGTCTGCTAGACGGGGTGCAATTCCCCGTTTGGCGAGCGCCCACAGTCCTTTTGCAGAGATCAGTTGGCTATTGGCAGTCATCGTACTCCTTCCATTCACACCACACACACACACACAGTCGAGATCGTAACGCCATATCCGTCATCTGGCTTTAGTCCACCGCAAACGGATGAGCAGACAGGACATGGGTTTCATCGGGGATACCCGTTTGAAAGTCTCGACAACAGCGTTCTAAATAGGATAGATAACGCTGTTCAAAGATTGTAGGGGCAAACTGAACCGAATGCGATCGCGCCGCCTCGGGTTGAAAGCGCGATCGCCGTTCCTCAAAGGTTTTAACCGCTTCGATGAGCGCGATGTCAGTTTGCGGCTTAAACAAAATACCCGTGCCGCGACTGCCCCACTGACGACTATCCCGTACGGTTTCTAAGGCACCGCCGGCACCATAAGCAATCACGGGGGTTCCGCAAGCTTGGGCTTCCACCGGAGCAATGCCAAAATCTTCACAAGCTGCATAAACAAAAGCCTTGGCTTGGGACATATACTGTTCCACAACCTCATTGGGCTGAGATCCGAGAAATTTGATATTCCCTTGGGCCATCGCCTCGAGACGACTCGCCTCGGGACCGCTGCCAATCACCACTAGGGGATATCCCA
This sequence comes from Phormidium sp. SL48-SHIP, assembly GCA_004299065.1. Lineage (GTDB taxonomy): Bacteria > Cyanobacteriota > Cyanobacteriia > Cyanobacteriales > Geitlerinemataceae > Sodalinema. The sequence goes on from SIHH01000134.1 coordinate 8,687, forward strand.
GTTGGTTAAAGGCTCGGACGATCAAATCAATCTTTTTGTAACTGACTAATCGGGCCACGGTTAGGTAAAACTCCCCCTTCTTGGCAACAAAGGGAAATCGCTCCACCTCGACTGGGGGATAAATCACTTCCGCGCGGCGACGGTAGCAGCGCCAAATTCGACGCGCGGTATGGCCGGAATTGGCGATAAAGTAATCCACACGGTTGGCGCTGAGGACATCCCATTGACGCAGTTGATGCAATAACAGACGGGTTAACCATCCCGGTATCCCTTGCCCTAGGCGCGATTCCCGCAGGTAGTCAAAGGTTAAGTCCCAAATGTAACGCATGGGCGTATGGCAATAGCAAATATGCATCTGTTGCGGACGGGTCAGGACTCCCTTGGCCACGGCATGGGACGATGAGAGAATCAGATCGTAGTCCCCCAGATCGAGTTGTTCAATGGCTAGAGGCAAGAGCGGCAGATATTTTTGCACCCCAGCTCGCGATCGCGGCAACTGTTGCAGAAAGCTCGTGCCAATGCTACGACCATAGAGATAACTCTCGGGGTTAGACGATTCAAAATCGATTAAGGCATACAGATCGGCGTTGACATGGTTGAGGATTTCCCGCACCACCAGTTCTGAGCCGCCAGTCGCTTCCGGGGTGAGCCATTCATGAACTAGGGCCGTCTTTAAATCCGTCACATCGGGCATAATTAGCAATAGACAATACTAGACAATTGAAAATGAACAGTTTAAAACGAGCAATTTCTTGCATCGCAACAAGTTGACAGTTTAATTGCGTCCTAGTTAGTTAGACCAATCCTCAACCTAGACCGATCGCGTTCCCCAGGGGCGGCATTAACTTAACAGGGTACAGGAGCGGTATGCTAGGGGGAGACATTTTTGGGCGTGAGCGAGTGAACTCAATTCCCCTACTGGACCTAGCACAGCAATATCAAGGCTTACAACAGCAGTTAGACCAAGCCGTTCTCAGGGTCATGAACTCGGGACGCTACATCGGCGGTGCAACGGTGACCACCTTTGAACAGGAGTTTGCCGACTATCTCGGGACTGAACATTGTGTGAGTTGCAATTCGGGAACCGATGCCCTGTTTTTGGCCCTACGAGCCTTGGATATTGGCCCCGGCGATACCGTTGTTACAACTCCCTTTACCTTTATCGCCACGGTGGAGATGATTAGCGCTGTTGGCGCCACACCGGTGTTTGTGGATATCGAAGCGGAGACGTTTAACCTCGATCTCGACCAACTCGCTCGCCTCCTAGAGTCGCCCATTCAGCCAAAACCCAAGGCGATTTTGCCGGTCCATTTATTTGGCCGTCCCCTGGATATGACGACCCTGATGGCGTTAGCTGAGGCCCATGAGATTCCCGTGATCGAAGATTGCGCCCAGGCGACTGGGGCCACTTGGCAAGGACAACAAGTGGGAAGTTTTGGCATGACGGGCTGTTTTAGCTTTTTCCCCACCAAGAATTTAGGAGCCTTTGGCGATGGCGGCGCGATCGCCACCAACAACCCTCAACTGGCTCAACGACTGCGATCGCTCAAGGAACATGGCGCAACCCGTCGCTATTACCACGAAGAAATCGGCATTAACAGCCGCCTAGATGCCCTTCAGGCGGCAATCTTGTCCGTTAAACTCGGCTATTTAGACCAATGGAATCAGCAACGTCGCCAAGTGGCCCGTCGCTATCAACAGCTACTCGCACCTCTGCCGGATTTACACCTCCCCCAAGATGTCCCCGGCCATGTCTGGAATCAATACAGCCTCCGACTCGCTCCCCATCAAGACCGCGATCGCCTGCGATCGCGCCTACAAGACCAGGGAGTGGGAACAATGGTCTACTACCCAACCCCACTCCATTCTCAGCCCGTCTATCGCCATTTAGGCTACGTTGAGGGCGATTTTCCGGTCACCGAAGCCGTCTGTTCCCAAGTTCTCTCGCTACCCATGTTTCCTGAACTCCAGGCCCAGCAGCAAGAACAGGTGATGTATCGGTTGAAGGAGTGGATTGGGGAATAGGGAAGAGGCAAGAGGCAAGAGGCAAGAGGCAAGAGGCAAGAGGCAAGAGGCAAGAG
>SIHH01000495.1 GCA_004299065.1 Phormidium sp. SL48-SHIP
CGACCCTGGAAACCGCCATAGAGCTTCGTTTCCCAGACCATTTCACAAGGATACCATCCGGATAGCTTGACCCATCCTCAAGAGCCTCCGCAGCCGCCAACCGCAGACCCCACAAACCTAGACAGAGACCGACTTTCCAGACATTGCAAGCAACATCGGCACCTCCTAAAAGCCCAAAACCCTGAACCAACAGGCATTTCAGCCATAGGTCACCCCTCCCTTGAGCCAACATCCAGCTATCCTTGCACATTCTCCTCCCCTACCAAGAACCGTCGCAGTGCTCCGCCTATACCGCGAAGCGGTTAGGGGGTGGTGAGGCGACGGACGACCGTTGGCGCAGCCTGCCAAAGGCATAGGGAGTCATTGAGACAGTCTAGGAAGCAGACAGTCATTTCTTAGGGTATAATGGGTTGATGTTAAACATGACGTGGGAATTTAAGCTAGAGCCAACGGTTGAGCAGGTTTCAGAGATTGAGCATATCCTTGATGTGTGTCGCAGTGTCTGGAATTTTGCCTTGCGCGAACGCAAAGACTGGCTCAATTCCCGCAAGTCTCGAGTGAATGCCTGTTCAATTCGGCAGGAGTTCATCTTGCCAGCCGATGCACCATTCCCCAGCTATGCGCGACAATGCAAGTCACTGACAGCGGCCAAGACCGATTTTCCCCGACTCAAGACCGTTAATGCCCAGGTGCTCCAGCAAGTGATCAGGAAACTGGAAGCTTCTTGGGAGTCATGGCGGCTAAAGCGTTCAGGGTTCCCTCGATTCAAAAAGCCGAATCGGATGAGAAGCTTTGTCTTCCCTCAGATGCTTAAGAACTGCATCACCCCCGATGGAATTAAGCTACCTCAACTGGGATTGGTCAAGGTGCGCTGGTCAAGGGAAATCCCTGACTTGTTCGAGGTGAAGCAAGCCCGAATCGTTCGTAAGGCGTCGGGCTATTTCGTCATACTTAGCCTTCAGGCTGACGTTGATATTCCGGCGGTGATGCCTCATGGGCATCCGGTGGGAATTGATGTTGGACTGGAATACTTTCTTTCAACGTCTGATGGAGAACAGGTCAAGCGACCTCGCTTTTTCAACGCTCTGCACCGCAAGCTGAGATTGCTGCAACGCCGATTGAAGAACAAGCAGAAGGGGTCGGCCAACTGGCTGAAGCTCCAGAAGAAAATTTCGAGAGTCCATCAACGCATTGCCGACACACGAAAAGACTGGCATTTTAAGCTGGCCCATCATCTCTGTGATAATGCTGGGATGATTTTTGTGGAAGATTTGGACTTCCGCATCATGGCCAAGGGAATGTTGGGCAAGCATACGCTAGACGCGGGGTTAGGGCAGTTTACCAATCAAATCTTGCCATGGGTAGGGTTCAAACGTGATGTGTATTACGGCAAAGTTGATGCGCGAGGCACGTCTCAAGAGTGTCCGGATTGCGGGGCA
>SIHH01000496.1 GCA_004299065.1 Phormidium sp. SL48-SHIP
CCACATCACCCAACAAATCCAATCCAGTTAACCCTCTCTCACCCCTCATCCCTCCGAAGTTTCCATCCGGTCTCAGATTTCATCCCTCATCCCTCTAAAGCCCTCTTCAGGTCTCAGGTTTCATCCCTCATCCCTCATCCCTCTAAAGCCCTCCTCAGGTCTCAGGTTTCAGCCTTCATCCTCCTCAAATGTCCTCCATCCCCAACCCATCGTTCTACGAAGGCACCCGCCGCATTGCCGATTGGTTCTTCAACAGCTTTTACGACTACACCCAGAGCGGTAAACACCACATCCCGACGGGCGGCCCGGTCATCTTCGCCGCCAACCACGTGAGTTTCTACGACCCCCCTGCCATCGGAGCCTGCCTCCCCCGCCAGATCAACTACTTTGCCCGCGATACCCTCTTCAAAGGCCTCTTTGGCAAAGCGCTCCTCCAGATCGGGACGATCCCCGTAGCCCGCGAAAACGCCGAGGTCAAATCCCTCAAAGCCATCTTCAGGACACTCAAAGCAGGCGGCGCCGTCGCCATCTACCCCGAGGGCACCCGCTCGCCCGACGGCCAGCTCATGGAGCCCAAGCCCGGTGCCGGCATGATCGCCTGCAAGTCCCGCGCCACCGTCATCCCCACCCGTCTCTTCGGAACCCACGAGGTCTTCGGTCGCAGCGCAAAGCTTCCAAAACTCGGTGGCCCCATCCACATTGCCTACGGCCCCCCCATGGGCCCCTCCGAAATCGATCCCGGCAAGGAACACCCCGAACGCTACCTCGAAGCCTCCCGCCGCATCATGCAGCGGATCGCAGATCTGGAAGCACCGAGCGAACGGGTGGTTTGAACAGTTAAGCGGTTTTCAGATAATGAATAATGGCTAATGATTAATAACTAAGTAAAATGAGTAAGGTTAACTTAAAAGATTTTGAAGACATGAAGGTTTGGCAGGACGCACAAGATCTTGCTGTGGCGATCTACTCCGATTTCGCCCAAATCAGGGACTTTTCATTTTGTGACCAGATCAAACGAGCAGGTGTCTCGATCTCCAATAACATAGCCGAAGGCTCCGAAAGACGCTCATCGGCCGATTTTTCCAGATTTCTCGATATTGCCAAAGGCTCGACTGGTGAAGTCCGGAGCATGTATCTACTCGGTGAGCGTTTGAATCTTATCGATAAATCACGTCTAGCAGACCGCCGAGAAGCATGCTTGGAAATCTCAAAACAACTGGCAGGCTTCGCTAAGTATCTACGTAATAAGTGATCATTACCCATTACTCATTACCCATTACTCATTACCCATTACCCATTACCCATTACTCATTACTCATTACCCATTACCCATTACCCATTACCCATGAGTCATTCAACCGACAGGTATTCTCGAAGAGGCGTCTCTTCTTCCAAATCCGAGGTTCACGCCGTCGTCGATCACCTCGATCGCG
>SIHH01000135.1 GCA_004299065.1 Phormidium sp. SL48-SHIP
GCGAGGGGAATTAAATCCCCAATCTTGGACAGTTGAACGTGAACAGCATCTTACCAGGAGAGGGCGACCATAAAGGTTCGCCCCTACATCTTTCCTTTTGCCTTTTGCCTTTTGCCTTTTGCCTTTTGCCTTTTGCCTCTTGCCTCTTGCCTCTTGCCTCTTGCCTTCCCCCTAAACGTCTTCAGCAAAAATGAAGCGGCGGAGTTCACTGGGATCGGGTTCAGGACTCGATTGAGCAAATTCAACCGCCTCATTGATGTGATCTTGAGTTTGGGCTTTAATCGCCTCAAGTTCCTCAGAATTGACCAAATTATTTTCCGTCAAGAACCGTTCAAAACGGTTAATCGGGTCCCGAGCGAACCAGATCTCTTTTTCTTCCTTGGAGCGCAACTCATCGGGATCTGCCAAAGAGTGACCACGGAAGCGATAGGTGAGGGCTTCAATCAGCGTCGGTCCCTCGCCGGCCCGAGCGCGTTTGACGGCTTCTTGAGCCACAGACCGAACGGCCACGACATCCATTCCATCGACCTCAACCCCAGCCATATTAAAGACACTGGCTTTCTTATAAATTTCCGGTTGAGAGGTGGCTCGTTCATGGGCCATACCGATCGCCCATTTGTTGTTTTCAACGACAAAAATAATCGGCAACTTCCAAAGCGAGGCCATATTCAGGGTTTCAAAAAACTGGCCATTATTACTGGCCCCGTCGCCAAAGAAACAGGCCACCACCTGATTGGCGTTGGGGTCTTTCATCACTTCCTTACGGTAGCGAACCTGAAACGCCGCGCCCATGGCCACGGGAATCCCCTCAGCCACAAAGGCGTAACCTCCGAGGAGCTTATGTTCATTGGAGAACATGTGCATCGAACCGCCACGGCCCTTGCTGCATCCAGTCGCTTTCCCGAACAGTTCCGCCATGACTTCCTTGGCGGGAACTCCAGCACTGAGAGCATGAACGTGGTCGCGGTAGGTGCTGCATACGTAGTCGTCGCCGGGGTTCATGGCTTGGACTACCCCTGAGGAGACGGCTTCTTGTCCGTTATAGAGGTGGACAAAGCCGAACATCTTGCCGCGATAGTACATTTCGGCGCATTTATCCTCGAACAAACGCCCGAGAACCATATCTTTGTAGATTCGGAGTCCATCTTCACGGCTAATTTCGACCGAGTGGGTGTTGGACGTGGGGAGGGTGCGTTCTGTAACCATTGAGATTTCGACTGTCCCAAACAATAACCTAATTGATCCAGGATACACGGGCAGGGGGAACGGGGTAGGATGGGAAGGGTTTTTTTCCCAGTTTTTTTGCTGTACGGCTTCGACGGATTAGACAAGAGTGACTCATGGCGATCGCACTGACCAACGACGATGGAATTGATGCACCGGGACTTCTGGCGTTACGTCAGGCGGTGAGACAGGTCAGTGATGACCCGGTTTGGGTGATTGCGCCTAACCGCCATTTATCTGGCTGTGGCCATCAGGTGACGACCCAGGCGGCTATCACTGTGGAACGACGCACTCAGACGGAGATTGCGGTGGCGGGAACGCCGGCTGATTGTAGCCGCTTGGCGGTGAGGCATCTCTGTCCCCAGGTTAGTTGGCTGCTGTCGGGGATTAACTTTGGGGGCAATTTGGGGGTAGATGAGTATATTTCGGGAACGGTGGCGGCGGTGCGAGAAGCGACTATTTTAGGGGTGCGGGCCATTGCCTTGTCTCAATATCGCGATCGCCGTCTCCCGGAAATGTCCTGGGAACTCAGCCGTCGTTATGCGGTGGCGGTGTTGCGAGATCTCATGGCCCGACCGTTGGCTGAAGGCTGTTTCTGGAATGTAAACTTTCCTCATCTGCCGCTCGTCGGGGATGTAGCCACCCGTCCCATTCCCGAGATTGTCGTTTGTCCGGCTAGTCGCCGGCCGTTACCGACGCGGTTTGAGTCTGACGGCGATCGCTTTGTCTATCAGGCCGACTACTCGGGGCGCGATCGCACCGCCGGGGATGATGTGGATGTCTGTTTCTCGGGTAAAATCGCCGTGACTCAGCGTCAACTCTAGGATTTGGTTGAGTCCTCGGCACAGATAACCTGATTGCGTCCCTGTCGCTTAGCCCGGTATAATGCCCCGTCAGAGGCTTTAACTAGGGCTAAACGAGATGCCCCTTGGTTCGGGCAACTGGCGACCCCAAATGAGGCGGTCACTTGTCCCAAAAGCTGCTCTTCATAGGAGAGACTGAGGGCGGCAATCCCCTGTCGTAAGCCTTCCGCGATCTCCTGGGCCGCCTCTAGGGATGTATCGGGCAAAATAATCACCAATTCTTCCCCTCCATAGCGACAAACAATGTCGCACAGCCGTAAACTCGCTTTGAGATGATAGCTAATCGATTGTAAGACGTAATCTCCGGCATTATGGCCGTAGGTGTCATTAAAGGTCTTAAAGTGGTCAATATCCAACATGATTAAACTCAGGGGTGAATGAGTCCGGCTAGACCGTTCGAGTTCCTGTTGGAGTCGGTCTTCAAAATGACGGCGGTTATAGAGTCCGGTTAGGGCATCGCGGATACTTTGTTGTTCTAAGATGGTACGTAGGTTAAGGTTGGCGATCGCTAACCCCAACTGTTCTGCCACCGTTCGCGCCAGTTGAGCTTTATTGGCCGGAAAGACCTGAGCAGGATGGGCGCTAAGATACAATAATCCCAAGGTTTCTCCCTGAGCAATTAAAGGAATACAACAGGTTTTGGCATCTTCGGGAAGCTGCCAAATATGCCGACAGCGTAATCCCTCCTGTTGGTCATCAACTTCATGAACTCGTCCCCGTCGTAATCCCCAACAATCTTTGATATCAAAGTTAGATTGGGAATACAACACATCTCCCCACGAGGCGATATTTTCCAAATGATGGCCCGAGGAATTGAGTAAGAAAATCCCCCCAGAACACCGAGGAAATAGAGGTTCCATCAAGGTTGCGACCACTTGACAGGCTTCGACGACGGTGACACAGGCTTGTAAAAAATCACCAATTTGGCTAAGCGTCAACATTTCAGCATGTCGTTCTCGTAAATCGTTCAGCCGTAATTCTAGTTCCTGATTGGTCTGTTCTAGGGTAGATTGATAGTGTTTCATGGCGGTTACATCTCGGAATGTGACCGCAAATCCGTCCCCCAATTTCACGGCAATATTTTCAAACCAAAAATCAAGTCCATCATAGTTATAATGAAATTCCCGCGTTCCGGGGTTTCCTGACTCTACCACATCCACATAATAGTCAAACAGTCCATCTTCACGATGTCCTGGCATTACATTTAATAAGCGATTTCCGACCAAGTTCTCCAGGGGTTTTTGAATAATCTCGCAGGCAGCAGTATTGGCCAGCAAATACTCAAAGTCAATAATTTCCCCCTGAAGATTACGAACTGAACGAAATGCCATAATTCCATCAAGAGAACTATTCAAGATTCCCTCTAACTGCAATTCCGAAACCATCAAGGCTTCTTGCATTTGAACCATATCGGTGATGTTTGTTAACAAGCCAATTGAACCCTCATACTGTCCTTGGGCGTTGTGAATTGGTGTTGTGGAGACAAGCACCCAAACATCGGAACCATCTTTATGTTGGAATTTAAAAAGATGTTGTTCACAAATTCCGGATTGACGTTCTTTTAATTTTTGCTCAATTTCTGGATGCTTATCCCGAGAGGCAAAGTCCAGTAAAGGTTTTCCAAGCATCTCTGAGATTGAGTAACCCAGCATTTGAGCCATTTGTTCATTGACAAGTTCTGTTCGTCCTTGAGCGTCGAGACACCAAACCCCTTCTAAGGTTGTTTCGATAATTTGTCGATATCGTTCTTCACTCTGCTTAAGCTGGATTTCTTGCCGTTTTTTAGTCGTGATATCGGTTGCAATTGACCACATATTAATAATTTCTTTTTCCTGAATGACTGGAAACAAAATCGTTTCAAAAAATTGTTCTTGACCCTCAAAATACAAAGAATCTTCAACTTTTAGGGTCTGCATCGTCTCTTTAACAATGTTGAGACGTTGACGAAACAGACAAACAGTAGAATCGGGAAGAAAGTCCGCCAGAGAACATCCAATAATCTCATCAGGTGATTTTCCCAATCTCCGGGCGAGAGCTGGATTAACATTAAGATAACGACCTTCGGGGGATAAATGACCAATCAGAATTGGTGCATGATCTAAGAACGTTTTAATTTCTTGATTGGTTCGCTTCAGTTGCTGTTCAGCTTCTTTTTGGTTGGTAATATCGATGTGACAGCCAATCATTCGCGATGGACGACCTTCCGAGTCCCATTCAATCACTTGGCCTGAACAAATCACCCAAACGGTTTTTCCAGTTTTATGACGATAGCGAACTTCTCGATAAAAAGGAACGGTGGCTGGACTGTTAATATGATTTTGGATAGCTTCTAATGTTTCCGAAAAATCTTCAGAAAACATCAAATATTCCCAAGTTTCAGGACTATTCTCAAGTTCATGATCCTCATAGCCAAACATTTTTTTGAAACTGGGACTGAGATATTCTGTATTCTCTTGGAGATTCCAGTCCCAATAGCCCGCTAAAATGACTTCAAAAATAGGTTCAATGAGTTGTAACTCTCGGTTTCGTCGTTCAATCTCTAGCCGTTTTAGTTCCGACTGTTTGCGATCGCTAATATCTCGAATCAAATAGGAAAACTGCGGCTGCTGCTGGTCTCCTAAGTGTAAATAATTCAAGGTAACCAACAACCAACAGGGTTGATCCCCCTCAAAATACTCATATTCAAAAGATAGCGGTTCGCTTTGTTGCTGGCTTATTTTGTAGTACTCAATAAATTCAGATAAACTCTCGGAGATAATGCCGAGTTCAGAAAATGTTTTGCCAGCAAGGGATTGTGGAGGAACCTTAAAAAACTGACAAGTCACGGAATTGTTACAGATAAAACGAATATCGGCGTGATTATCCACCTCAATCAGTTCAACAATTCCCATCATCATCGGAGAATTGTGATAGAAGATTTCTAAAAGTTCTGAAGTTGGAAAACTACAAGGATCAGAAGCTGAATTTGCGTACATCTAAGCCATAAACTGGGGCAATACTGGGCGGGGTCGCACCCCGAACACTCCCAATTTAACCTATAATTTATCATCCTGTCGAACCAAGTTTAACTAACGTTTCAGTCCAGGAGGACAGGTTAGGGCCGGTTAGGTTTGGGGAGAATTGTCATCAGAGGGTGCAGAGATCCGAGGTTGTCCGTTGATATGCCAAATTCCGATACTTCCATAGATATCTCCTCCAATTAAGGTTTGGCCCTCAATCCCAAACACCAAACTGCTGATATGGCTAGCGGTTTCAGAATGGAGTAACGCACCGGTGCGAGTATCCCAAATCTGAATCACGCCGTTATCAGCGGGAACGGTCATGGCCAGGAGTTGGCTGTCAGGGCTGAGGGCCACAACGAGGTGTTCCGGGGGAGTTTGGGGGAGAGTGGCCCGAGGTTGGCCCGTCTCCACATCCCAGAGGGTGATCGCGTCGGGGCTGGCTGTGACGAGGGTTTCGCCATTGGGACTCAGGGCCAGAACTTGGTGTTGATGGGCGGCCCAGCGACGATGTTCTCGTAACCCTTGCAGGTCCCAAATGGCCACATCTCCGCCGGCGGTTCCTCCGATTTGTAGGCCCTGACGATCGCTCAACGATAGGGCCTTGGGGATAATCGGCAAGGGTAGAGTATTGATGAGATCAAAGCTGGCTGGATTCCAGGTTTGTAAGCCTTGGGAGGTAGCCCCGATGAGACGATCGCCGTCGGGACCAACGGCCAGCAGTTGCACTTGATCTTCAGGGAGGCCCAACACCGAGGAGAGGCGACGGGATTGCAGGAGGATGCGATCGGGAAATGACCAAATTTTCAGGGTTCCATCGGTACTGCTGCTGGCGAACCAGTCGCCACGGGGACTCATGGCCAGGGAGGTGACGCGATCGCGGTGGTCGTAGCGGCGATCGGCTAGGGTGAGGCTAATGTCACGATCCGGCGGTGTCTCGTCCCCGACAACGGCCTCCTGACTGAGGGTCAGGGGGGTGGCCTCATGGGAGGTGGTGAAGTCTGTCCTGGTGGAATTTCGGGGAGTGTCTGCCCCAGCTAGGGAGGTTTGGGATGATGACTGGGAGGTTGGGGAGGGGCGATCGCCCGAGGTCTCTGAGAGATAGAGTCCCGCCGACAGGGCCAGGGCGATGACGAGACCTCCGCCGAGGAAATCATAGCGATATTCCCAAAAATACTGGCCAATATCGGCTTTGAGTTGAGCCAAGATCCCCGTTGGCGGGGTAATTTTGCTGAGGCTATGGGGTGAGGGAAAGGCGATGGTATAACCCACGGCCTGGGGAACCCGAGGCCGGCGAGGACGGGGTTTGGGTGTCGCTTTAGGTTTGGGGGGATGCTGGCGTTGTAGGCGGCCGACTTCCTGAGAACTGCGGGGAAAGGGATCGCGGCCACCGAGTTTGCGGCTGCGATCGCACCAGGGACATTGGCTTAAATGACTCCCATAACGATGCTGAGGGTTCACCGAACAGGTCATTAACTGGGCTTCCGCCTGTTCGAGGGCTTTGACCCAAGTTTGGGCATCGGGCCGCTGCTGAGGCTGGCGATGGCCCCGTTCAAAGCATTGGGTAAATAGCTGTTGCAACTGCGGTGTGAGGAGATTCGCGGCTGGGGCGATGGGGGTGGGGCGATAGGGAACCCGTTGGCTGCTATAGGCGAAATGGCCGGCGGCGATTCGGGCTTCGATGGGGGGTGGATCTCCTGAACCGAGATAGACGCCGGCGAAGGGATGGGTTCCTTCCATGAGAAGTTGGAAAATCAGCACCGCTAAGCCGAAACAGTCCTGTTCCGGGCGGCGGCGGACTTGGCGGAGGGTTTTTCCTTGCAGTTCTGGGGGCGTAAATTCGGGTTTCCCGACGGGACAGGGGTAGAGGGCGGCCCCGTCGGTGACTTGGAAGGAGTCGGTGTCAACGAGGGTAATGAGGGCGGTGCGGCTGACGAGAATGTTGGATTCGTTGACGTCGCCGATGACATAGCCTCGGGAATGGATGCGGCTGACGGCGGCGGCCAGGTTGCGGGCGGTGCGATAGAGGTATTGGTAGTTGAAGAAGGGACAGCGATCGCGGCGGGATCTTGGAGTATACACGTCATGGAGGGGGAAGCCTTCACTGACGCGGGGCATGAGGAAGCCGACAATGCGGCCCCGTTGCCAAAGGGGATCGAGAACCCAGGCGATGGAGACATGGCCCGAGGCGGCGGTGGGATCGTCGGGAGGGTTGGCCGCCATGACCGCCAATTTGCGCCCCAAGTCAGGACTCGGCTTATGGTAGAGTTTGGCGACCCAGTCAGGATGTTGAGTGACGCTGTAGATTTTACCTTCACCGCCGCCGGCGATTTGGGGACCTAGACGGAGGAGAGAACCGTTAGACTGCCGTTGAACTTGCACAGGAATTTATCCGTTTAGCTAATCTCGGGGGGATGGGGCGATCGCCCCTGCTAATACTAAGGTTAGATCGTCGTCGGTGCGTTGGCTGACGCGGGGAGAGGTGAGGAAGCCCTGAAGTTGGGCGTTGGCCCCGTCTAATTCGAGGTCTTGGTTAATAAATTGGAATAAGGGGCTGAAAAATCCGTTGTGGGGGGTTCCTTCGGGCATTTGTAGGGCTAAACGCTGCAAGCCATCGGAAAAGAGGGCGATTCCCTGGGCGGGGGATGGCTGAATGGAAATTTCGGCTTGGGCGATCGCTCCCTCGGAGGTGAGGAAGGTGGTTTGGTTGGCGTATTCTCCCTGTTGGGGCTGGGTGAGGGCGGTTAGGGTTCCGCTCTCATCTATCATCACTGCCGCCCCATCGCCAATCTGAGCCACGGCTACCCCCGCCGGACTGGCGATGAGCAAAATTAGGGTACTGGCATAGTCTCGCGGCGGTAAGCCAGCGGCTTCGGCTTCGGCTACGACGGCGGTTTTGGCGGTTTCTAGGGCTTCCCGTAACAACGGCTCCCAGGTCGGTTCTGAGTCTGGCGCCTCATTATCACGATTTTGTTTATTTGTCAAGGCTGGAAAGGCAAGATTTTCCAAATAGGCGATCGCCGCCTCGACGGCACAATTAGCACCCTCGCGCGATCGCGTCGCTGATCCGGCCCCGTCAGCCACGGCAGCCAGCAAGAGTCCATCGTCACGAATTTTAGCCGACCAAGCATCCTGACAGGGCTGCGATCGTTTCTGATGGCTGGTTCCACAAACGGAAGCCCCCAAAACACGCCAGTTCATAAGAAATTGGTAAAAAGAAGGGAACAGGGGAGAAGAAGGCAAGAGGCAAGAGGCAAGAGGCAAGAGGTGAGGGGTGGGAAATTGTTATCTAGTCCCGGTTTTGGTGTTCCGTTTCGCCTAAACTTCACCCCAGCCTGGCGGGGGGAGAGGCACTTGATCATCCGGTTGAGAGTTGGAGACGCGCTGCATACTGGCCGATAGCCAGACGAATAACTCGCGGAAATCTAACCCTTTCAGTTTTAGGGGAGTGCGGGGGAAGATTTCGCCGAGACGTTCCATGTTCGCGTTTTCGACTCCGACGGCGAAACAGGCGACACGCTTGTTGGCTTCATCATCCCGTAGCCGGGCCATGGCCTCTTCGATGGCCCGTTTGGGTTCTCCTTGGGGTTCGCCGTCGGTGATGGTGAAAATCCAGGGACGATAGTAGGTGATGCCATTGTCGCGATATTGACGTTTGCGCTCGTCGAGTAAATCTAGGGCTTTTTGCAGTCCTGTTCCCATACTGGTTAACCCCTGGGCCGATAACACCGGGGCTTCGAAGCGATCGGCGGTGACGAAGTCTAAGACGACGTTCACTTTGGAGTCAAAGGACACAACGGCCACTTCAACCCGCTTACGGGCCAAATCATCTTGATTGAGTTCATCCCGGAATGTCTCTAAACCATCATTGAGGGCTTCGATGGGTAAACCACCCATCGAACCGGAGGTATCCAACAGTAGGATACAGGGACAGCGGGGTTCTGGGTTTTCGGCGAACTCAACGGCATCTTCGAGACGAATGGCATCGGACATAACTTTGGAGAATCCAAGGACGGTTAACAGAATAACAAACCCAGAGGGGCGATCGCGCTCTAGCGGCCCAGTTTGTTGGGAATCCCCTCGCAGCCGCCGGGGATGGTTTGGCGGGCTGTTTCACCGCACCAGGCACAGCAATAATAGCGTTGTCCCTCCGAGAGTCGCTGGACATTGGTGAAATCGACATCTTCAACGACGGCCCCGGTATATTCGCCGGTTTCATAGTTGGGGATGTCCTGACGGGTGCGCGGGGTGGCGGTTTCGGGTGTGCCGTAGAACAGGCGAGCGCCTTTGAGATCGGCCCCAGCGAGATTGGCTTGATAGAGGATGCAGCGGGTCATGTTGGCCATCACCAAGTCACAATAACTGAGATTGGTGCGGACCAGGTTGGCATCACTGAGATCGGTCCAGCGTAAATCTGTTTTCGATAAATCTGTGGCGGCCAGCATGACGCCGAGATCGATGACGCGGGTTCCATAGCGGCGATCTTCTGAGTAGCCGCCGGAACCATCCAGCATGGGCCGGCCGAGGCGGCGATCGCGTTGTAGGGGCGTTAGCAGCCGCGATTGAGACAAGAAGCGAAGAATTTTGGCTTTCCCGGTGGCGTCAACACTACTGAGAATGGCCGCTGTCCGTCCATCGGCGATGGCCCGTTCTTGGGGCCAATCTTCGAGTAAGCCTTCATCGTTGATGGTGAGGTCGGAAATTCCCTGAAAATAGGCGTCAATGGTTTGTTGCTGGGTGATGCGGTTTTGCTGAATGGTTAAATCTCGGGAAATGACATATTGTTGCCAGGCCACGTAAACGGCGAGGATGGCGATCGCAATTTGTCCCAAAGCGCCTACAATCTCCCCCAAGGCTCCCACCGCATCCCAGTTAATGCGAATGGCGCGGGTTCCTTGCTGGTTGGAGGTACTTAGAACTAATAACCCGGTCACGGAGGCTAATAATCCCAAGGTGGCGATGGCCAACTTGCGCCAGGGGTCAGGAATCACCTGTTGCCAAACATTAGACCAACTCGGCAAAATCAGGATCACCGACACGACTAGGGTGATAATTAACCCCCCCAGGGCTAACCAAACGCTATCAACGGCTAGGCCAACAATCGTGACCAGGATGGCGACGATGATAATAAAACTGGGGTAGCGTCTGAGGTAGGCGAGGGTCGCTGAGCGAGTTGAGTTGGAGGCTGTGGGTGCGTCGGAGGGCGGTGTTGAGGTCGATTGAAGACTCCGAGATGAGTTGGCCGCCGTCAGTGGCGAGGTTCCTTTACTATTGATGTTGCCATCTTGATTGCCATCTTCGTTGCCCTTTAGATTGCTATTGATGTCGGAGGTGGAGGCCTGAGACTGGGGGTTTTCGCTCATCGGATCAGTAAAACGGCGGTTGGAGGCTTAATCCATAGCCTAAACGAATTTAAGCAAAATCCGGGCGGGTTTGGAGACACGAGAGGATCAGATCGAGGCGTTGAGAGGGGGGGGAAGTCGGCCGGGGAGTCCGGTCAACCTGAGCAATCGGGATTGAACCCTCCGCTAGAATGATTTTATCGAAAATTTTGGGTCTAAAACCCCGTCCTTCTAGGACGGCTTTTGACAA
>SIHH01000497.1 GCA_004299065.1 Phormidium sp. SL48-SHIP
CACCCGCGCCAACTCCCGCGCCAACCCCTGAACCTGCACCCGCGCCAACTCCCGCGCCAACCCCTGAACCTGCACCCGCGCCAACTCCCGCACCCGCGCCAACTCCCGAACCTACCCCAAGTAACTGGCAAATTTTGGTCTTGAACGATCGCCCAGTCAGCGATCGCGACATTCCCGACAATCCCCCGCAACTCATCCAGGCTTCAGGCCAAACCATCCCCAGAGATCAGGCCCCCTCAGACTTAGCCCCCGGAACCCGACTACAAGTGCGCCTGATCATTGACAGAGATGGACGGGCCGAAGTGGGATTTGTCCTCAAACAACCCGGAGATCAACGATTAGGGTCAGATTACGAACGATTTGCCCAGGCGATCGTCAATAATTGGCGATTTAGCCCAGCCAGCAACGACGAAGCTGGCCCCGTCATGTCTAACCTCGATGTCGACGTGCAGATCCAGTCTCCCTAACCCAGCCACAAAAAAACTGGGAAAAACCCTTGCATTTTTTCCCAACTGTGCTATTGTAGTTAAGGTGCAAAACCACGCGGGCATAGTTTAGTGGTAAAACCTTAGCCTTCCAAGCTAATGATGTGGGTTCGATTCCCACTGCCCGCTTTAATCGAATTAACGGACAGTTGAGAGTTTGAGGGATTCAGTCCCCCATAGACCAACCACCATTTCCGGCGATCGCCCGAAACGGTGGTTGGCGTTCAGGTTGCGAACAGGTCTAATCTTGTTTTTCCTCAAAATCCAACGCCGCTGAGTTCATACAATACCGTAACCCCGTCGGTTTGGGGCCATCGTTAAACACATGGCCCAAATGCGCGTCACAGGTAGAACACAGGACTTCAGTCCGCTTCATAAAGAAACTGAAATCGGATTTTTCAGTCACATTTTCCTCATTAATGGGAGCATAAAAGCTTGGCCAACCGGTTCCAGAATCAAACTTTGTCTCTGAAGTAAACAGAGGCGTACCACAACAGATACATTTGTAGGTTCCCGGTTTCTTGTTATCGTGGTACTCGCCGCTAAATGCCCGTTCTGTACCATGTTTGCGGGTTACTTTGTATTGTTCTGGGGTCAACTGCGCTTGCCATTCGGCATCAGTTTTTTGAACTTTGTTAACCATTTCTAAGCCTTAGGAAAGTGACATGATAGGATGATCTATTAGTTAGACCTTAACACATATTTACAAACGGATCATCCCCCACATGAGTCTCTGGCCATCCCCAACCCGGTAGGGCTAGGGCGCATTCCCCCTCTTGCCTCTTGCCATCCCCTCCTGGGAGGGGTTAGGGGTGGGTTATGCCTCTTGCCTCTTGCCTTTTCCCCCCTGTTCCCTGTTCCCTATTCCCTGTTCCCTTCTCCCCCATGCTAGACCACGAACAAACCCTCCTAAAGCGAGTTGGACTG
>SIHH01000136.1 GCA_004299065.1 Phormidium sp. SL48-SHIP
TTCCACGCGGGTTTCCGTCCCCTTGCGGGGAAAAGATAGGAAAAGACAAAGACACCTACTGTGTAATCAAGGAGTTGAAGCCATTGAATGGGTTTCCGTCCCCTTGCGGGGAAAAGATAGGAAAAGACCCTATAGGTTTGAAACCATTGCTGTGTCGAGTTTTCAAGGTCCGTTTGCGCGAACACCCTTAACATTTCGTTACACGACCATTTCGAGTTGAGAAAAGTCGGCTTGAAAGCGAAGAATTAGCGCACTACTTAAAGCTACAGCCTTTCCCAGAAACTGTCAAGCCCTAAGAACCTTAAGAAAACCTAAAAACGCCCCCTAGTCGCACCTAGACCCCAGTTTTTCAGGGAACGCGGCCTGTGCCGAAAATCGTTACAATTCGACACAAAGCCCCAATTCCTGACCCCGTGGGCATTTCAGTCCTAGAAAATCAAGAAATCCGGGGGTTCATAGGGGGGTGGCGAGCCAAACACCCGAGTCTTCGCCTTCGCCCGCGCATCCAACGGATACACCCGCAAACTATCCTCAGGAATCTCCAACACCACCAACCAACGTTGATGCAATAACTTCTCCAACAGCTTCTCCTCCAAAGGACATTCAAACACCGAATACTGCACCCGCTCACAACGCTGTTCCAATAACTTCGCCAACTTCGCCCGACGCTTGTTATCGCGGACATCGTAACAAACCAACCACAACTGACTCATCAGCGCACCTCAAACGACTCAAACTCATCTAACCGTAAACTCACACAAGCCCGAGCGATCGCCCGTCCCTGTTCCAAAATAATCTGACTCAACGCCAACTGACGCTCCTGGGGCGGATAGAGGAGCTTGGACTGAAAACGACGCTCCAACTGCTCCAAAAACAGCTTTTTCGCCAAATTCCCCAACCAAACCCCCTCCCCATCGGGCGACGGCTCAAAATCCCGGGCCTCCAACAGAGGCGATCGCACCAACCCCCAAACCACCCAATCCACCACCAAAGGACGAAACTCCTCCATCACATCCAACACCAAATTGGGCCGATAGGGTTCCGTCGCGTGAAAAAAGCCCAAATAGGGGTCCAACCCCGCCTGAACCGACGCCGAAAACACCCGCGCCAACAACACCCCATACCCCCAACTCAACAACGCATTCACCGGGTCCCGAGGCGGACGACGATTGCGGCCACCAAACCCCCAACTGGCCGGAACCTGAGTCATCATGGCCTGAAAATACCGTTTGGCACAAATCCCCTCAATCCCCATCAACTGATCCCGAGACAAAGGCGCATCCAACTGCTGTAACTGGCGCACATACACCGCCATCATATCCACCGCCTCCACCAACGCCGTCACTCGTCCCTCCGTCTCCCGATTGCGCCGTTGCAGGAGCGATCGCTGATTGCGAATCTTCCCCAACACCAGCTTTTGCGCCAACCCCATCCCAAAGGTGGTTTCCACCACCCGATATTGAGCCAATCGCAAGGTCGGATTACTGTGAAACTGCCCCTGCAAGCGGCCCCGAAAGCGTCCATCCCGGCGCAAAAACAGAGTTTCGACACCACTATCCAACAACAGAGCGATCGCCGCCCCCGTCAACTGCACCCCCGGTAACACCACCAGCAAATCCACCTCCGCCAAACGACAACTGCGCCGCCAACTTCCCCGCTTCAGGTCCAGAGTTTGATTCTTGGCGCTTACCACCGTTCCCGGTTCCGTCAAATAGAGCGTGGTCATCACCACAATCCCCACTAAAGTACCCCTTGTATATACCAAACCCCCTGGAAGAGTCTCCTTCCAGGGTCATCCTGTAGGATAGGTCAATCCTTATCGATGTTCTTAACCCTGCCCATGTCACCGAAACTCATCAAACAACTCAGCCGCTACCGTAGCCTAGCCATCGCCCTCGCCAACGCCGCCGTCACCTGGGTCATTCTCATCATCGCCCCCCTCGGACTGTTCGCCGTCATCACCTGTACCGTCCTCGTCTTCGCCAGTAGTCTCCTCCTCGGAGTCCTGGGAGACATGGCCCTAACTCTCCTGCTGCGAGACTCCACTCCCCCATCCATGTCCGGGGGTCGTCCCCTGTACCCCATTGACTTCAGTTACGATCGCCTAGCCGAAGAGGACGACCCCAAGGACCAAAAGCCCCTATAATCACACCAGACCAACCCACCAATCAGCCTATGGGAGTCACCGCCCCCCCTTCGAACCCCACCCGCGAACTCGTGGGTATCGAGTTTCATCTCCACCCCCAAGACAGCACCACCCTTTTTCCCCAATATGCGATCGGACTCCATGCCTGGTTTCTCGACTGCGTGCGCCAAACCCAGCCGGACCTGTCTGCCAAACTGCACGACTCCCCCGACGACAAAGCCTTCACCCTCTCCCCCCTCCTCGGAGAAGTCCCCGTCATCGGCCGCCACCTGCATATCCAGACGGATCAGCCCTACCAGTGGCGGCTCACCCTCTTTAGCGCCCCCCTCGTCGCCTGGGCCGAAACCTGGCTTACCCGTCTCCCCCAAACCCTCGACTTGCGTTCCCTGTGCTTCAACCTGCGATCGCACCGCATCACCCCAGCCCCCACCACCTATGACCAACTCCACCAATCTCCCCCCCAGCGGCGTTTCGCCCTCAGCTTCGTGTCCCCCACCAGCTTCCGTCATCGGGGTCATCACCTGCCCCTCCCTAACCCCGTAAACCTCTTTCAAAGCTACCTACGCCGCTGGAATAACTTTTCAGGCATTTTTGTCGAACCCGACCCCTTCCTGGACTGGATAGACAGCCATGTGAGCCTATCTCGCCATGACATCCAATCCAGTAAAATTGCCGCCGGGAAGCGAGGGTCGGTCACGGGCTTTACCGGGTCCATTGAACTGACCCTCTCGGCCGCTGGAACCCGGCAAAATCCCGACTTTGCCCAACTCTTTAGCGCCCTAGTTCACTATGCCCCCTATTGCGGGACGGGCCATAAAACCACCTTTGGACTGGGGCAAACCCGCCTCGGCTGGCAGGATTCCCATCCTCAACCCCCCAGTCCACAAGCCCATCTCGGCGATCGCATTGCCGATCTCACCGACCAACTTCTGATCCAGCAGAAACGCCCCGAGAGCGATCGCGCCCGTCAGGTCTGTCAAACCCGGGCCACCATCCTAGCCCGGCGGGAGTTGGGCGAATCCCTAACGGCGATCGCCCAAGACCTGGAAATGCCCTATGAAACCGTCAAAACCTATGCTAAACTTGCCCGCCGCAGCCTCAACGGCCCCTCTAATTCCCCTTAAATCTGAAGAGGGGTCTTCCAAGTAGGGGGTATGATGAGACTCATCCCAGTCCATCGGGCAACAACCATCGGGCAACGCCCACCCCCAACCCAAGTGTTATGAAACGTAAAATCTAAATAAAAGGCGATCGATCCGCAAAAAGCAGCAAAACCCTTGATAGGGTGAGCCTACCCAGAGATTATCCCCGGTCTCAAACGGCGATCGCCCAATCCAGACCGATTCTCAGCCGAACCTGCCTAGCTAAATCTACCGCTTCCCTCCTATGACGGCTTCTCCCTACCTGGTTCTCCTAGAAACCTCTGGAAATCAGAACTTCATCTTCTCGACCAACAAACTCAAAGAAAACATCGGCGCCTCCGAACTCACCTACCGCGCCGGGACAACATGGGTTCTCGATGCCGTTGCCGACATCAACCAAACCCCGGAATTACGCAAATGGGGCAATAGCCAAGAGTTACGACAGATTCTGCGCAACAAGGATCTGAACCCTGCCATCGAACAGGGCAACAAACCCCTCGAAATCATTATTGCCACTTCCGGCAAAGCCCTAATTCTGTCGCGGACCAAAGAGGATGCCAAAGACCTGATTCGTCGGGTCACCCAGCGGGCGATCGCAGAAGCGCCAGGACTCAACCTCTCCGGGGTATTCGTCCCCATCCAAGACTGGGACCAGACGAACAGTCTCGACACAGCCATCCAAGACGTTCACAAAACCTTTGAAGAAACCCAACCCTACCGTCCCACCGCCGAAGCCCGATTCCTGAGATTACCCATCATCGCCGACTGTTCCTTCAGTGGCCTCCCCGCCTCTCGCCTCGAACATACCCCAGAAAACGAGCAAGTTCCCATCTCCCAAGTCAGCCACAGCAAACGCGAAGCTGCCAAAGCCGGAATCCGTCGCCTGCATCAAATCCCCTCAGAGAACACCACCCCCAAACTCATTAACAACATCAATCAATTAGAAGGGGATGTGGAGTGGTTAGCCATTGTCCACGCCGACGGGAATGGTCTCGGACAAATCTTCCTGAACTTCGCCGAGTGTCTGGGGACAGCCCCATCCAATCGAGAGTATATCAGCAGCTACCGAGAATTTTCCTTAGAACTCGACGAATGCACAGAAGCCGCCTTTGAGAAAGCGATTCAGGAAACCTTCAAACCCAACGATAAAGCCGTTCCCCTCGTTCCTCTCATTGTCGGAGGGGACGACTTGACCGTCGTCTGTGATGGAAAAGCCGCCCTGAAATTTACCCAAGTTTTCCTAACCCAGTTTGAAGCCGAAACCGAACAGAAACGGGAAATCTCTAAAATCGCTGAAAAACAATTTAGCATCAACCGCCTCTCCGCCTGTGCCGGAATTGCCATTATCAAGCCCCATTTCCCCTTCTCCGTGGCCTACGAACTGGCCGAAAGCCTGATTAAATCCGCCAAATCCGTTAAACAGACCATTATCAAACCGAACTCCAAGCCAATTACGCCGTTCCCCTGTTCCGCGATCGACTTTCATATTCTCTATGACAGTACCCACATTGACCTAGAACGCATTCGCCGTAACCTCCAGCCTGAAGCCACCACCTATCTCTATAACCGTCCCTACGTCGTCACCGAGTTAGACAAACTCAAATCTGCCGAGGGTAAAGACTGGGCCAGCCAGCATCACTGGAGTCGGTTATGCGATCGCGTGACCCGTCTCAAATCAGATCCTGACGGAGACCAAGACAGAGATGGCGGCGTCAAACTCCCCAGCAGCCAGTCCCACGCCCTACGAACAGCCCTATTTCTAGGTCGAGAAGCCGCCAACGCCCAATATGCCTTGATTAAGGGACGCTATTCCCTGGAACGGTTTGCCGAGGATGACGAGAAAAAATCCTTGTTTTACCAAAGCCAAGACAAGGGGCAAATTAACTTCCACACCACCTTTCTCGATGCCCTCGATGCCCAAGAATTTCTCTAACCGTTGTCCCAGGATGATGCCAATGTAGGGGCGAAAAATTTTTCGCCCCTACGATACCAGAACACATCCTACCCCTCTTGCCTTTTGCCTCTTGCCTCTTGCCTTTCTAACCTATGATTCCCTTCTCCCTCACGATTACCATGCACAGCGACTGGCACGTCGGATCTGGAACCGGACGGGCCGAACTTGACAGCATTGTGCAACGAGATGCCGATGATTTACCCTATCTCCCCGCCAAAACCCTCACCGGGATTTTACGAGATGGCTGCGAACAAGCGGCCCAGGCCTTAGATGGCGGACTGACGGGCCAGTGGAATGATTGGTTAAAGGTTCTCTTTGGCGATCAACCGGCCCTGGCGACAACTGCCTTAGAAAACGAACCTCGACCCGCCATTGTCTCGATTCATTCGGCACGGTTAGATGAGAACTTGCGTCAGGCCCTGGGCCAGAAGCAGGAACTGAGGACCGCGATCGCCTTCATGAAGCCCGGTGTCGCCATTGATCCAGAATCCGGCTGTGCCAAAACTGACTATCTCCGCTTTGAAGAGATGGTACGTCAGGGGGCCACCCTCACCGCCGAGGCCCAAGTCAATTTCAGTGATGCGTATCCCGGTCTATCCCCAAATCAGTACCTTCCCTTTGTCCAAGGACTCCTCACCGCTGGGGCCAAAATGGTACAACGGTTAGGAGGCAAACGCCGTCGGGGAAATGGTCGCTGTGACATTCAACTCAACTGGGGAGACAACGGAGATCCCTTAGTTTGGTTGCAAAACAACTATGGACAAGTTCCCAAGATTCCTGACTTACAGCCCACAAATTGCGCCGTCAGCCTCAGTGACGATAGTGACAATTCCTTGAATGCTGACGGAACCTGGGTAACGGTTCCCTTAACCTTGGAAACCCAATCGCCTCTGGTGTTACCGGCCCGGACTGTCGGCAACCTCGTCGAATGTCTCGATTATATTCCCGGTCGCTATCTGTTGCGCTATCTGCACAAGAAACTGGGTAATTGCGTCAACATCAGCCAGGCGATCGCCAACAACGCCCTCATCCTCACCAACGCCACCCTAGAGATTGACCAACAGCCAGGTCGTCCCACCCCCTTCTGTCTCTTCGGCGAAAAACTCGATGGTGGTCTCAGCAAAGGCCGCAAAGTCTACAACCGCTTCCAAGAATCTGACCCCCAAGGAGTCCAACTCAAAGGCGAACGGGGTGGCTATCTCGGACCCTGGACAAACAACACACTACCCGCCTATGGAAAAGTCGATTTAGCCCTCTATACCCACAACACCATCAAAGATGAGATCCAACGGCCCAGCGAGGAGGTTGGCGGACTGTATAGCTACGAAGCCATCCCCGCCGGACTCACCTTTCACGCTGAGTTAAGAGTCTCTGAAGCAGTTGAGAAAGAACTGTCCAAGAACGACCCAAATTGGCATGATTTGCTAACTGGAAAAACCCGGATTGGTCAATCTAAAAAAGACCAATATGGCGGGGTCAAGATTACGGTTGACTCTTCCCCGAATGCTCTTAACACACAAATCCAAGGAAGTCAAGGGATAAGTTCAGGTGATCCTCTCTATGTTTGGTTTTTATCTGATGTCTTGATGCGGGGCGATCGCCTCAACCCCACCCTCAATCCCGACGACTTCACCGCAGCCTTAGCCAAGGAATTAGGAGTCAGCCTCGAACTCCGTAAACACCCCAATTGTTTCTCCATGATGTTGCGCCAGCGACGAACTGAATCCTGGCAAGTGCGTTGGGGATTACCCCGTCCATCCCTATTAGGTTGGCAAGCCGGAAGTTGTTTAGTCTATACCGTTGAGGGCAATCTCGACCCCAACAAACTCAAACAAGTGGCCATCCGAGGGATTGGCGATCGCCGCGCCGAAGGCTATGGACAACTCTCCTTTAATGACCCCTTACTCACTGATGACAACTTGAGTGACAAGGAGAGGAAGAAATCAAACTCTCAAACTGATAATTCAAATTCCAAAACCACCTTGTTATCCAAAAACAGTAACACTCAAACAACCAAAAAAGTGTCCGACGATGTCTTTAAGTATGCTCGTCTCATCGAAAAAGCCGCCTGGCGTGAGGCGATTCAGTCTCAAGCTTTGGCGATCGCCCAAAGTTCTCAGAAACGAGAAGAAGTCCTGGGCATCAAAATCAGTGGTGAGGACAGTTGCCCACCCATGAGTCAATTGGGGGGACTGCGATCGGTCCTAGGAAAACTCAGAAAACGAGAAGACCCTAACGCCGTCAGTACCTGGATTAATGCCCTAAAACAAGTTGACAATCGTCAAGAAAAATGGCCCGGAAAAAGCCTTGACAAAATCCAACAACTGGTAACCAATACCAACCAAATTTGGCAAATCCTCAACCTGGACTCTAAAAAACTGACCCTCACCGACAATGGAACCAGCAAACTGCAAGCCAGCCTCTGGGCCGAAGCCGTCCGCACCCTAGTCGATGCCATGATTCGCGCCCACAAACGAGACCTCGAAAAAGCCCAGCAGAACCACTAACCCCAAAACATCAACATGGCACGACAAATTCACAACCGCTGGAGTATCACCGGCGAACTCAAAGCCCAAACCCCCATCCATATCGGAGGCGTTGGCGGCGACGCCGACACCGACCTAGCCCTAGCCGTCAACGGTCGCGGTCAATACTACCTCCCCGGAACCAGTCTCGCCGGCGCCTTCCGCAGTTGGATGACCCGATTACCCAATCAAGATGACACATCCATCAAACACATCTGGGGCGACCATAAAACCAAAGATTATGGGGCCAGCCAGATGATTATCGACGACGCCAAAATCCAGACCCGCAAACCCATCGAAATTCGCGAAGGAGTAGGCATTGACCGCCACAGCGGAACCGCCGCCGAACGGTTCAAATACAGCCGCGCCATCCTCCCCAAAGGCGTCAGTTTCGCCCTCAACCTCACCTTTGACAGCCAAACCGACGACGACCCCATTGCCCTCTGGCAACTCCTCAACGCCCTCCAAAACGGAGATATCCGCATCGGCGCCGCCAAAACTCGCGGCTTAGGACGGGTCAAACTGGAAAATCTAAACATCCAGCGCCAAGACCTCAGTCATGCCGCAGGTCTATTCAACAGCCTCCTCCACGGTGGAACCCCGCAACCCTGGACAGACCTCGAAGCCAAAGCCGCCTACGAGATGCCCCTGTCCCTGGACTTCCAAATCGCCTGGACGCCCCGAGACCCCGTCATGGTGAAAGCCGAAGCCGACGGGATTGCGGTGGATATGTTACCCCTCGTCAGTCAAGTCGACTCAGGCGTACGCTTCGTCATTCCCGGAAGTTCCCTCAAAGGAGTCCTGCGGTCCCACGCCGAACGGATTATCCGCACCGTCTGCCAAACCCCCACCGGAGAAGACTTTGCCGACCAAATCCACCTCAATCTCATCAACGAGATTTTTGGGGCCGCCTCCAAGAAAGGTCGAGACGAAGGTCAAATGGGGATTCTCTTCCTCGATGACTGTTACGGAACCCTCCCCATCTCCGAAGACGGTTGGTTCAACGTGGAACGGGCCACAGACCTACATGATGGCTTCAAGTCCCAACTCAAAACCGCCGTCGGGACAAAACCCTATCAGAAACTCCAGCCCGCCGTCCATGTGGCCATTGACCGTTGGACAGGGGGTGCAGCGGAGGGGATGTTGTACAGCGTCCTAGAACCGATTGGGGTGGAGTGGGACCCCATTGGCATTCAGGTCGATTTAGCGCGACTGGAGGAATGGTCTCCTGACCAAGTGCAGCCGGCCGTTGCCCTGTTATTGCTGGTCTTACGGGACTTTGCCAACCGCAAGATTCCCATCGGTTACGGCACCAATCGCGGCATGGGAACCGTCGCCGTCACGGACATGACCCTCCAGGTTCAGGGAGACAGCGACATTCCCGGACTGGCGGGAGAACTCAGCCTGGGACCCGATTTTTCCCAACTCAGCGACGACTTACGTTTGGAATTAAGCGTCGCCTGGCAAGACTGGATTGAACAAAACCAAACGAAAGGTGCAGCATGACAGAAAAATTATACAGTTGGGTCAGTCGATCGCCGATGTCCCTAGACCAAGCCATTCAGACAACTCAGGCGCAACAGATGGGGGCCAATGCCCTCCTCTACTCCCCCCAGTCCTGCGATCTCGCCCAAGTTCAAAACGGCCAAATCTGCGGTAGCGACGGTCAACCCTTAGACCTCAGCCACTACTTTGAAGCCCGAATTTTCAATGAAACCTGTGAAGTGCGTTGGCTAAATGAGAATCAGGGAAATGGGTTTCTCGTGATTCTCGCTGACAGTGATCTCGACCTCAATTCTGAGACATTCGAGGCCACTCAGACTTCCATTCAAGACCATCTCCCGCAAACCTATCTTCTCTGGGGAACAGCGATCGCAAACGCTGACACTCAAGAGGGCTGGCAACGTCTGGCCGAAGCCCGCATCGGCAAACTGGATGTTCCTCTCAGCCAGTCGTTGAAAAAAGACCAACGGGTTTCTCTCCACTCTCGGGAATATCTTGCCGAGGTGGGTGATTTTGGCAATGTTGCCGTCATCGAAGAACGTTTAGTTAAATTGGAGGTTCAGTAATGTCTGTATTAAAAGGTGAGTTGAAAGTCGGAAATAACGGGTCAATTGAATTGCGGTTTCAAGATGATTCTAATGAGAGCAAAACCTTTGGGATTGGCAAAAGCATTCTTACCGCTTCTCTCTACAAAAGTCACAAAAACAACCCCCAAGCCCTTAATGGACTCGACGTTGAGTTTGAATTAGACAACAACCAACCCTGTCGAGTCCGAGAAGTAGGGGGGATCTTCCAAGCGAGGCCCCGGCCGAAAACCGTTAATCCCAACGTTTTTCACAATCCCTACAACTTCGTTCCTGCCTTACCTCGGAATAATATAACCGGGGAGTTGGGCGATCGCAAACCCATCGGTCATGGTCGTTACCACGCCAACCACTGGACAGGACGCATCGCCGTCAAACTCACCACCATCACCCCCCTCCTCATTCCCGACGCTTCCGAGATGGAGGAAGATGCACAAGGCCATAAAACCTTCCCCACCCGTCTCGACGCCCAAGGGAAACCCTACCTTCCCCCCACCTCCCTGAGAGGGATGTTGCGGTCCGCCTACGAAGCCGTCACCAACTCTCGCCTCTCCGTCCTCGACCCCCATGATATGCGGTTAGCCTATCGAATGCCCGCCCAAATGGGCTTAGAGATGGTTCCCGCCCGCATTGAAAACAACGAAATCAAGTTGTATCCCGGCACATCCGATATTGGGAGAGATGGTCGTCCTCAGGGTCCCATGTATGCCGCCTGGCTTCCCTTTTATAATCGCA
>SIHH01000498.1 GCA_004299065.1 Phormidium sp. SL48-SHIP
GACCAGCACAGGGATGGCGGTGGCGGTGTACCAGCCGGCCAGCGCGGAGTGTGAAGAAGAACAAATTCCCACCGAGAGGGCTTCAAAAAACGAAGTTGAGAACCTGATTATGGAGGAGTGTTCTGGTCAATCATTACCAAACGACTTGAGTGGTTATTTCGAAGCCAGTGTAATTAAGAGTGTTAACGACCGCCTCTTTGATCCCACAAGACTTTTCCTGACGGATGGGCAGGAAGAGCATCCCCAACTTTTTAATCCAGTGGACGGTTATGCAGAAGGTGTTAAAGTTGATGGCGTCCCTCTACCGGGTGTTCTCAGCTCAATTATTGAGGTAAAGTTCACGCCAATTCCGGTAAATAACATGTCGTCTGGCCAATATGAGGCACACATAGATGGTTTAGCGATGACATACGATTTAGTACCTGGGGGATTTGATCAAAGGGCTCCACAGTATTCTATGATTACTCTATCACAATACGATAATCTTGAGTATTTCGGCGGTGGCAAAGGTGAGGATATGAAGGCATATGCAGCCTCGAAGGGTGTCAATGTGTTTCATGGGCGTGTAACGAAGGACGTCCTTGGTAATATGTACATTGAGGGTAAACAGGTTAGGGTCCCTCAAGACTGGTACACGTGGCTCCGAAAGTTATTTGTAAATACGCAAATACCCTTCACGGTCTCATGTGACCCAGCGTGAATTATGTCAACCACCCTAATGTTATATCGCCTCCCCGTAAGGATAGCGCTTGAGGCGCTAACGGGCCGCCGTTGGTTTGATCAGCTTGATGACGATCCCGAATACAAGGAATACTTTGCGCTCGAAAAACGGGTCGGCAACGATCTGGAAGTACAGCCGCGTCCATCAGAGGACTATACGGCTGTACCGCATGTGCTCAGTTTGTTGCGCAAGTATGTATTGGCCCTGGATGCATTTACGGGCGAGATTCGCGACTACGTAAATAACAGCGAGTTCGAGTTAGTCCGTACAAGCGATAGTTTGTTGTGGGCAGCGGTCTACGGTCGACGACAGGTAGCATGGGACGCCAAGGACCTTATCTGGGTAGAGGCAGAACATCCGCCACCACGCTACAATGACCCAGACGACGTAAAGGCTATAGCCAACGAGATAGCGACGGTGTCACTGGACCTGTGCCTTGCGAATGCACGTGCCTCTGTGGATGCAAATCCTGCGAAGCGACTTCGAGTCAAAGACCCTCAGGCGCATGCAAAATCCTTTATCTTGGATCTTCACTCGACGCTGATCGATTTTTACGCCGAAGCTGGGGCGTCGGACCAACTGGTCATCGCCCGTAAACTTCATTAGCTTTAGTTGCCACCCTGATATAAAGTGGGATGCGTGCCCAATTTTTTGTACCAGTAGTCGGGCTAAGTAACACTAAGTCG
>SIHH01000137.1 GCA_004299065.1 Phormidium sp. SL48-SHIP
GGGAGGGGACCACGCAGATGGGACCAGGGGAGAATACGATCGCCGTCGTAATTCTCATGCACATAATCCTCTAACGGCGGAAGTTGTCCTCGTAACTGTTTGAAGGCTCGCTTATAACTGCCCACCGTGTCACCATAGTCTCGTACTAACTCTAACAGGTGCGATAGACGGCGATCGCCCCGGGCAATCAATGCCTGAATCACTGACCAATTATAGCTTTCCGGGCGAAAATCCATTCCCTGCGATCGCAAAGCCTTCTCCAACCGCTGCAACCGTTTCTTGGCCCGAGGATTCACCCCATAGCCTTGAAACGGAGTATGGGCCTTAGGGACAAAGGTACTACAGCCGAGAGTCAGCCGTAACCCCGGAACCTCTCGTTTCAACTGCGTCATCATGGCCACCGTTTCACTGACATCCTCATCGGTTTCACCGGGAATGCCCACCATACCGTAGAGTTTAACCCCTTTCAGACCGCCCGCCTTGGCCTGTTGCGCCGCTTGCACAATCTCCTCATTCTCCAACTTCTTATTAATCACCCGTCGCAGCCGTTGCGATCCTGTTTCCACTGCAATGGTGATCGATTTCGTCCCCCGCTTCGTCAAAATCCGGGCCAACTTGGGAGTTACGGTATTCGTTCGCACCGAGGCGATACTCAGCCGTAAATCATCGTAACGGTCTTGATCGAGATAGTCCAACACCGCCTCAAACTCGGGATGTTGGGTAATCGAGGCCCCCAATAACCCCAAGCGATGACTCACCGTTAAACCCCGTTCAATGGCCGGAATCAGAGAGGCTTCCAAACTCGCCGTACGAAAGGGAAGCGTCAGATAACTGGCTAAACAAAAGCGGCACATTTCTGGACAACTTCGCACCACCTCCACCATATAGATATTTTCCCAGGCGGCCTGTTGCGTCACCACCGACGAGGCCGATAGCGTATTACCACGATAGGTTTGTTTCTCGACTTGGGGGGGAATCTCAGCGTCGCTGGGGGTAATTGAGGCGATCGCCCCATCGCGACGGTGATAACGCACCTCATATAAACTGGGAACATAGAGTCCCGGAACCTGGGCCAAACGTCGTAATTGCTCCTCCCGCGAGGCCCCCCGCACCTCCTGATAGGCGTTGAGGAAATTCGGAAGTAGATCTTCCCCATCCCCGAGCAAGATAATATCGAAGAAATCGGCAAAGGGTTCAGGATTGGCCGTCAACACCGGGCCACCGCCAAACACCAGCGGCTGGCCCTCCTGGCGAAACTCAGAGCGTCGGGGAATCTGCAACGATTCGAGCAAACTGAGGATATTCACATAATCGAGTTCCCAGGAGAGGGAGAACCCCAACAAATCGGCTGTATCGGGGAGGGGTTCGCTGATATCCATAAAGAGGCGACTGACTGAGACATCCTCCCGCATGGCCAAGCTGGCCCAAATCACCTGATAGCCGAGGCTGGTAATGCCGACACTGTAGGTATTGGGAAAGGCAAAAATCACCTCCAGAGCGTTCGCCTCTGGGGAGACGGGTTCAAACAACAGGCGTTCATCGGCAAAAACAGAAGCATTCACAGGGTTGGCACTCATTGGGTAATGGCTAAGGCTAATGGCTCAGATAGGGGGGTAACAGACAATCGAAGTAGGACAATCAAGACGGCGAAAAGTGGATACCACTAGACGCGGTGTTTCGGGCGTTTTGGATGTCCTCTTTAATCTGTCTTGGATTTAAGATAAATCTGTCTCAAAACGAGGATATCAAAGGGGTATCCCTTCATCTTAACGAGGATTGGGGCGGCTACGGAGGGGAGGGGGGCGATCGCCTCCAACAGACTCGGTAATTTCATCGACGTGGGGGGAGCGATCGCGTTAGAATGGCGGGGAAGCATACGTCTTTCCCAAACTTTGAATGCTACATCGCAAGCTCTATCAATTCTGCTGTGAAGGTCGTGAAGTCTGTGTCTTTCTACGAGATCAACAACGCTGGATTGATCGCGCCCAAATCATCGACATCGAAGGAGATCTCGTAACCATCCGCTACGAATCCGACGAAGACGACGAAATCTGTGCTTGGGAAGAACTTGTGCGTCTCGACAGCATCGGTTCCGTCAGCCAGAAACTGGCCAGCGTTCCCAAGTCCGGATTTGAACCGCTCATCGCCGATGACTGTCCCGACTCCGAGAAGATTCGCAAGAGTCATCCTGAGTCTAACCCGGACTAGCCCCTCGGGGGAACTCGTCCCTAACAGACCGGGTGGCCCAGTCGCCACCCGGTTGTTGATTTTCCCGAAACGCTCCCCTTCGCTTACGGGTGTGGTAAGCTGAAACTCAATGTCGTGCTTCTGTTGTTTCTTATGGCTCGCTACACTGCTATCTTCGTTGTAGCCGCTCCAGTCGAGCACGTTAGGCAGATTCTGCCTGAACTCCTCCAAGCGTGCGACTTCGAGCCAATCTATCAGACCGAAGATTATTTTATGGCTCGGGAAACACCGGGACGAGTTTCGTTTTCTAAACTGGTCACGGTGGATGTTCTGATCGATGTTCCCATTGACGATAAACCGGAAGTACGGCTGAATTTCGTGGTCAAAAACGAAGAACTCCCCCTGCAAGTGAACAACCACTGTCAGATGATGTTCGAGGCCGTCAAAGCCGCTGTCGTTGGGAGTGAACAGTGGCAACTCCTAGAAACTGTTTCCGGGTGAGTTCCCAAAAGATTGTCCAGAACCCGCGTCCCCAAACCCGATGACCGAACCCCCCAACATCCTAGCGAGATTGGGGGGTTTTTGCCTTAATCGCGAATCTGAACCGGCATAACGAGGTGGATCATCTTCGTGCCGCCGAGGGGGGTTAGAATCACCGGAGAGGTGGCGCTATTTAACTGAAGTTGAATCTCTGTCGATTGCAGATTTCGCAGCGATTCCATCACATACTTGACGTTAAAGGCAATCTCCAGGCTGTCCCCGGAAATTTGGGCCGGTAAGCACTCACTCCCACTGCCGACATCCGCCGCATCGACCCCTAGAGTGACCTGCCCGGCGGCACTATCAAAGCTAAACTTGACAATGTTATTCTTGCGATCGGCGATGACGGCAATGCGTTCTAGGGCGCTTAAGAGGGCGCGGCGATCGAGATTGGCTTGATTTTCAAATTCACGGGGAATCAGTTGACGATAGGCGGGATAAGCCCCTTCTAGGGTACGACTGGTGAGCCGACGGTCTTCGACTTCAAACACCGCCTGTCCTTCGTCAATCGAGAGGGTTAAGGGGGTGGCGGCGGCCCGTTTGCCGATGGTTCGTTCGAGTTCCCGTAGGGCCTGGGCCGGAACGGTGACTTCAAAGACTTCGCCCTCTTCGAGGTTCATGGCCGGGGCATCGGCATCGTTGAGGGCCTCGACGACGGCTAGACGATGTCCGTCGGTGGCGGCAAATTCAATGCCATCGGCCCGAACGGCGAGGTGAACCCCCGTTAAGACTTGTTTGGTTTCGTCGGAACTGGTGGCAAAGAGGGTCCCCCGTAAGCCTTCGAGGAGGGATTCACTGCCGAGTTGGATGACTTTGCCATCTTCAATGGCGGGGAGTTCGGGAAATTCCTCGACACTCATTCCCTGGACGGTATAGTTTCCTGAGAGGGAGGTGAGGGTGGTTTGATAACTCTCGTCGTCTTGTTCGAGGGTGAGTTCGCCGTCGGGAAGCCGCGAGACGATGTCATTGAGTAGTTTTGCGGGTAGGGCAACGTCTCCACTTGATTCGACTTGGGCCGGGAAGCTGGTCCGAATCCCTAGGCTGAGATCGAAGGCGGTTAGGCGGATTTGTTGCTGTTCGGCATCGGCGGTGAGTCGGACGTTGGCTAAAACCGGATGCGTGGGACGAGAGGGGACGGCGTGAATGGTGAGGGAGAGATGGGTGTTGAGTTCCCCTTGGGTGCAAACCAGTTTCATAGGAAAATCGATTAACAGGAGATGTTTGGGTCAAAAATCAGGAGCTGTTGGGCAAACAAACAGCTTTAAGAGAGTACCATAGGCCTCGACGGCACGGGTTGGGGAGGCTTGTTAACCTTGATGGTATTACCGCTGAGGGCGATCGCCTCTCAGATTTTACTACTACTGGTGTCGGTGGCGATCGAATCGACGGTGTTTCATCGCCGCTTGGCCATTAGTCGCCGCATGAGTGTCCAATATGCTCTGGTGATTGACCTGCTGTGCATTATATTGGGCTGGATTGGCTTTTTTATTCTGGTGGATAATTTTGCGACTCATCCCTGGGTGATTCAGGTGATGGGATATCTGTTTACGGGGCGGTTTGTGGCTCGTCCCGGCTACGATGGGATTGAGCCGGTACTGGCGATCGCCACGATCATTGTCTTTTTTGCCAGCTTTTTTATCAAAAGTCAAGCGCTCTATCTGTTACAGCGGTTCAAGATCATCCCCTTAGAGAGTCAAGTTTTTTATGAGCACTTTAACTCATCGAAAACGGAACGATTGATTCGCTATGAGATCCGGGTTGACCAAGATCGGACGATTTTGCTGGGCCATGGCCTGAGTCACGGGGCCATCTTTATACTGCTGGTGGTGATGATTCTCGGGCTGGGAGTCGCTACGGAGTGATGATTCGGATTGAGAAAGCCGCCTCAGTTGAGGCGGCTTCTGACGATGGTGTATTGCATTTTTTAGGTGCTAAAACGGTTTTTAAATCGAACGGGTAACGGATTGAGCCAGGTTTGCCAAGATGTTGACCGTTAAACGAAGCGATTGAGGAACTCGGGGAGTCTCTCAGGCGGTTTCGAGCCAGTCAAAAATGCGATCGAGTTGTTCGAGGCTGATTAGGCCATATTGCCATAAGACCATCGGGAAGGCGTTGGGGGCGTTTTCGCCGTGACGCAGGGCCAAATCGATGGAGTTGGAGGGAACGGATAAATCGTCCTGTAAAAAGCGAATGAGTTTTGCGAGTTTGTTAAATTTCATGATTTTAAATTGAGTCCGTCTTCGGGACATTCTTACTATGCACTATATTTGAGGGCCGCTCTGCGATCGATATAACCCTTTCGTTGTGATCTTGATCGCTCTGGACTGCGATCGCCTGATTCTCTCGTCAATCCGGCAAAGTCCGCCTGATTCGGGCGATCCCCACTAACCATAAGTCCGTGTTATCTCTGAGGTGCGATCGCCCTTAACCGTGATCCCCAACCGACCTTTTTCCAGATTAGGAATCTCTACATCCTCTCAGATATCTGGAAAAAACGTCAGTTTTTCCAACAATCTTTAGATGATTTCCTAACATCAGTAGTCCCACGGAAGACTCACGTGATGACTCTGATTTCCTAGGCAACTTTGCGGAGTCAGGGACTCGAGGATTAGCCAACGTCCAAGGGATGACCACCTCGGGGAAGAGTGAACTCACCCCCCGCAACCGCCTCGATCGGCCATCCAAGATAGCCAACGCGACGAGTCACTAACGCTAGGGTTCCCAAACTTGGGAACAATCCACCTAGCTGACGAAGATTACGACTGAATTTGTCTGAATGGGTGAGAAAAAGCCGTACCCAGACGACCTTTTCCCAACAATCGGGATGACTGGATTCGAACCAGCGGCCCCTTCGTCCCGAACGAAGTGCGCTACCAAGCTGCGCTACATCCCGGTGTTAACTGTTAGATGGGCTAACCATCCTAACACACGATAGTGTAGCACAGACTTAAACACTTGGCTATCAATTTTTGTCAATCTAGTTATCAATCCCGGCCAAGACCGACGTGGTGAAGCCGGCCGCCGATGTGAGCTGACCGTGAAGAGAATCGATCGCCCCCAAGCGGCGGTCAACCCGAGACTATTTCAACTTCTGCTTGATAAACGCGAGAATCTGCGAGACTTGTTTTTTCAAGCCAGCCACTTCCTTCTCTAACCGGGCCACCTTAGCGTGCAGAGCCGCCACATCCTCGCCACCGCCAGCCGAAGCCGCCGCTGGAGCCGCTGCGGCGGCTGGAGCCGCTGCGGCGGGGCCACGAGATTTTTTGGACTTGGCCATCGCCGACTTAATGGCCCCGAGAAGCTGTTTCTTCTCAAACGGTTTCTCGATAAACTCAAAGAACTCAAACGGCTCAGAAATCTTCTCGGTGACCTCTTCCTTGCGTCCCGACATCACCAACAGGGGAATTTTACGTAGATTCGCGTCGGCCTGAATTTCCTGAAAGACCTCCCAGCCGCTTCGTTTGGGAAGCAGGAAATCCAACATAATCAGACTGGGCTTATCGGAGTGAATCTTATTCAAACCTTCTTCACCATCCTTGGCTTCGACCACATCGAAGTTCCCCGGAGGCAACATACTTTTAACAGTTTTCTGGATGACACGGCTGTCATCAATGACCAAAATTTTGTGACTTGCCACGACTGACTCCTTGAGCGGTGCGCGAAGGGATAGGCTGAGGGATAGATGCTATCTAGTGTACCCCACCGGATATAGTCTATCAGCTAGGGCAAACCTCCGGTCGATGTAACATAGTCGAAACAGGACCGACCCGCGATCGCGCGGCTGGGTCATCCTGCACCTGTCCCGCGAGTATTATCCTTATCTATATCTATCATGAGCGATCGAGACCGCCGGGCGCAACGGCGCGCCGAACTGGCGACACTTCCCCCCTGGCTGCGTCGTCCCCTGGGCCAGGCCAGTGAGATCTCCAGAGTGCAGCGAATTATTAAACAGCGACAGATTCACACCATCTGCGAAGAGGGTCGCTGTCCCAATCGGGGCGAATGTTACGCCCAAGGAACGGCCACCTTTTTGTTAATGGGGCCGACCTGTACCCGATCTTGTGGTTTTTGTCAAGTCGATAGTGGTCATGCGCCCATGCCCCTCGACCCGGAGGAACCGCAGCAGGTAGCCACCGCCGTTGAACAATTGCAATTGCGTTATGTGGTGTTAACGGCTGTGGCCCGAGATGACTTAGCCGATGGGGGTGCGGGTGGGTTTGTTCAGACGATGCTGGCGATTCGCGATCGCTCCCCCGAGACTCAAATCGAGGTCCTCACCTCGGACTTTTGGGGTGGCCGGGAGGCGGGAACTTCCCCGGAACAGCTACAACAGCAACGCATTGAACAGGTTGTTGCAGCGAAACCGGCCTGTTTCAACCACAACCTCGAAACCGTGCGTCGCCTTCAGGGGCCAGTACGTCGCGGCGCGAAATACGATCGCTCCCTCAAGGTCTTGCGTCATGTCAAACGTCTCAATCCCAATCTGCCCACGAAATCCGGTTTGATGTTAGGCCATGGGGAAACCGAGGCGGAAATTATCCAGGCCATGAAGGACTTGCGGGCCGTTGGCTGCGATCGCCTCACCCTGGGACAATATATGCGTCCCTCCCTGGATCATCTCCCCGTGCGCCATTACTGGCATCCTGAGGATTTCGATCGCCTCGGAGACATCGCGCGAGATCTCGGCTTTTCTCAGGTGCGATCGGGTCCCCTGGTGCGGAGTTCCTATCATGCCGGAGATCCGACCCCCTAACTCCTAACTTGTAACCCCTAACCGTAGGCAAATTCGTAAGTTGGCGATCGCGTCAGGCGGATTTGGGCCAACGCAAACACCGTGGGAATGATGCGGGCATAATTCGTCGCCACCGCACGCCAACAGATATCGGCAAAAAACCAGGCCCATAACGCCGGCCCCACAAACGCAAAGACCGAACGAGTCGCCGTATAGCGGGCCGTGGCCGTCGCCATACCCCGACGAGCCATCTGAACCCCCACATAGCCCTTTAACTTAGCCGCAGCGGCGGCCCCTCCTTTGAGAGTTTCCTTCGCCAACTGATGGCGGGCAAACTCAATGGCGAACTGTCGCGCCAGTTGATTGAGTAACAGGGGACGTAAGACCGAATTCACGGCGATCGCACTGCCCCCCTTCAACAGCCAACCCACGGGATCCCGTTGCACATGAAGGGGTAACGGTTGCGCGAAATCGGTTTTAGCCAATGATTTCTGAACCCGAACCATCAAGGCCGCTTGTTCAGCTTGCGGGAGTTTATCCCAGGCCCGTCCCATCAAATGCAGAAAAATCTCGGCTTCCAAATCCGTTGTAGAGAGAGATTTAGAATAGGGAATCCGCAGATAGTGACAGACCTGAATCAACACTCTGCGGTAGGAGATCTCATGACTTTGCCCCCGTAACACCGTCAGTCCATCGGCGGCTAGGAAACGAAAGCGGTCTTCGATCGCATCAATCCAACCTTGGCGATCGCGACTTTGCAATTCCAAGGGATCAACAGGCTTCATATAATCCAGGGGATTAAAGCGAGGGCGAAACAACAACTGGGTTAACCCATGCAGTTCTTCCTCGGTTGCCAATTCTAAGGCTGTTCTTAACTCATCCACCATCGGGTCCCTCCCTCACCTATCCCCCAGTTCGACTGGGGCGATACATCGATTGTACGTTCGTTTAACTTGACAAAGATTACCTCCCGATTGTACCGCCGATTGTAGCGCCCGTTGTCCGTTCACCCGAATGAGGTGATTTCTCCGCTCAGCCCAGGGCCGTCGGTTTAGCCAACAGCAACACCCACAACCCCGCCAGGGCCAGGGCAATCAAAATTGAGACCGCATTCAGACGAACCTGCATACTACAACCTGGGAGTGACAACTGAGCCGCTCTCGACTCCTCCCCATTCTAGCGCTTGGGTTCACCGAGCAACGAGCGCTCAATCGGGGTTAGTCGGCCAGAACCAAAGGAATATGGATATCGAGAGCCGAGACCCCCTCCTCAGCAGGAGAGGCCGCCATCCCCACCCCTTGGATGGTTTCCAAGAGAATCACCGCCTCAGGGGTGAGGACTTCCTGGGTTTGCAAGGTGACCAAATCCAAGGAATTGCGGATGGCTTCAACATTCGCAAACATCCGGCCGCCATAGGAGGGTGGGAAGCGTTCCTCGATCTGAGTAAAGGTGGAATTTTGAGCGAGGTTGTTTGTTGGCGGTGTCAGGGCCAATTCCACCATGGGCCGTGTTATCCCCAGGGCCAAGAGATTGGCTTCGGGCCAACCATAGCCGAGGAGTGTTTCCCCGGCTACGCCAAACATGGACAAGGTCCATTGGGTAATTGACACGTTCTCTAGGGTGGTTGACTCAATGCCGATGGGCAGTCCAAACCCCTCTTGGGCCAGGGTTCCCAGCTTGTCGAGGCTGGCATCGAGGGTGGTGCGATCGCTGCTCTCGATAAAGGCCATCGCCCCCACGCCTAGGGTAGACGAGAGGCCGGGACGACCTCCAGCGACGGGAATCACCCCCAGACTAAAGGTTCCATCGAGAGGCGCAAAGATTTCGCGATCGATATCAATCCCAAATTGGGCGACTCCCGCCCGTAGTTGAGCCAAGAGTGCGTTTCCTTCTGGGGTTTGTTCAACCCATTCGGTCCATTGGGTCCAGGTTTGATCGAGGTGACTTCCTTCGATTAGGGCCAGGGTATTGTCTGGGAAGCGATCGATCCGAGAGTTGGCCAGAGGTTGAATGGGGGTGTTGAGGGAGGACTCCTCAGGAACACTCAGCAGGGTTCGCAGATGGAGTCCGATCTCGGTAACGCCAATTCCGGCGACGATCGCCCCTGGGGTGGTTTCGGCGAACTCGGCCGGTGGAGATTCAGACCCATCGAGTTCTTGTAAGTCGGCGAGATTGGCAATATAGGCTTGTAGGAGTGGGGTCTCGACGGGCTGCGATCGCAACAGATCTCGCATCTGACCTTCACGGGCAAAGGAGGTGTTATCTTTAGCTGTATCGATCGCCGCTTTGACCACATCGGGCCGATCGCCCACGGCTAGATAATCCCCCAACACAGCGATGCTATAGGACTCGGGTTCTGTTGACTCCTTCCCAGATTGGGGGGCCATGGTCACCGTTGAAATGGTGGTATTGCGATAGGTTTCTTCCTGTAATTCCTTGTCCTGAGACCCTTTGACGCGGTTGGCGAAGGCCAGGGCCTGGATTTTATCTCGAATCCCGACGATGGCCAGCAGGCGTTGGCGATCGCCCTCTGTATTGGGAACGAGGGCTAACATAACATTGCCAATCCAAGGTTTGAGATCACGATTAAAGTCCAATTGGGTATCTTGGGCGAGATCTTGCTGAAACTCAGCAATCAGCGTTTCGACCGAGGCTTGGGCTTCGGGAGTCCCAAAGCGTTCTAATTGTCCCCAAACAGACGCATCCATCTCGATGTAGAGGGCCATGATCGCCTCAGCGGGAACCGCCTCAGCGCCCTCCTGGGGGGAGCTTAAGGGACTCGGACGCAGCCGTAACCAACCATAAGCGATCGCCCCGGTTCCTAAGACCACCGTGGCGGCGATGGCCATTGAACGCCACCAACCCTTGGGGGTTTTCGACTCTTTCGCGTTTTTCATGGAAGACCTCTTTTTCTAGCGACTTGGTTCAGCTAACCACCCGACTCTGGCACAAACGGCTGACTCCTGAGATGGCCGTGGTGGACCCAGCAGTCAGTAAACTGGGGATAGGGGGCGATCGCCACCCCACAAGAGACCCGTTACACCGCTG
>SIHH01000499.1 GCA_004299065.1 Phormidium sp. SL48-SHIP
ACGCCCGGCTGATAATCCCGGCCATTCCATATCGCATCCGATTGTGCACTCTCAATAATCTGATTGCCCCAGCGATCAAAAATCTGTGCTCGAAAATCGATCAACTCACATGAACTACTTATTTCAAATACATCATTGATCCCATCCCCATTGGGGCTAAACACATTCGGAATCGCTATCTCACAAATACTGCATTCAGCAACTTCCCGCTCCACGATATACACACACCCATTTTGGGACTCGCCTTCCCAGCGGTATACGCCCGGCTCATCAATCGTTGTACGCAAACCCATGGCTCCTGTATTCCAACTCGAACTATTCAGCTCTGCATCCGGTATACCGACCACCTCTAGATCTGCTCGGGGGGCACACAGCCGCTCGGGACCTTGAATCGCTAATTCCTCATACTGTTCTTCATACACCCACAACTGCCATACCGTATCGCATCCATCTTCTACTTCACTCACGATCTCATAGGGACCACCAAGTCCATAGGCCTCTCCACGGAAATCAAACACCTCTCCTGCACATACCGTACCTTCAACTTCCAGCGAAATCGCCTCTCTTCGCTCCACCCGGACAACGACTTGTGTGTCGCAAGCCATGGCAGAGGAAAGGGTGAACCGATATTCACCCACCGTATCAATTTCAACTCCATAGATCGTGCGGCTCTCGCCTTCACATAACGCAATATCTTCTGTAATCTCCACCCCCATCCGTTCTTCAACATCGAGTGTGAAAAGGGTGTCGCAGCCTGTGCCGCCAGACGAACGCTCTTCATAGATACCACCCTGGGTAATGGTCTGTCCACGCCAAAGCAAGGTATCTCCTACACAAAGTAAACTACTATCCGAAAAGGCTAATTCATCATTCACTTCTACGAATAAACTATCCGACCATCGACAATCTTCGCCATACCAAATTTGCACACTGTACCAACCACTCTGATCGACCACAATGGAACTGTCTATGCTACCCGTATTCCAAACTAAACTATCTACCGGATCGATATCTCCCTCGAGAGACAAAATGCCTTGTTCACCTGCACACAACTGATCCGGACCTTCCAGACTCACATCCGGCCCCGGCCAGATAAACACCTCTAATCGCGCGGTATCGGCACTGCAACTATTTGAAACAATGTACAGATAATCTCCACTATTTGTTGGATCTAACTCAATCATTGAATTCGGCAGCCAGTCGCCCCCGGAATCTGCATTCAAAAGATAATTTTCCAAATCTATCGTTCGATCTGCCGGACAAAACTCTAAACTTCGATCCTCTCCGGCCTGCACGACCCCGCCCCCGCGAACATCTATGCGCGCTATTGCCGTATCTGTCCGCTCACCGAAATTGTAATATCCGATCACCGATATGCGCCGTTCTCCGGGT
>SIHH01000138.1:0-3969 GCA_004299065.1 Phormidium sp. SL48-SHIP
TTCCCTATTCCCTATTCCCTTCTATTGCCTCTTGCCTCTTGCCCTCTTCTTCCCTTTTCCCTACCTCAATGCGTTATATTTGGTTTCGCTCAATCCGAGAAAAAATCCAGTCTTGGTTCACGCAACCCCCCAGCAGTGAATCAGAAGACGAGTTGATTGAACTTCCGGCGCGGCTTAAAGATGAACTTCTGAAACGAATTGATGAGTCGGCGCCTCCTCCAATCTATAAAACCACAATTCTGGAGGCGATCGCTCCAGCCGTAGAATCCTGGCGTCATCGTATCGATGCTCCTAATCATTTGGTGATTTTAGCCAGTGCGGCTGAATCAATCCCTAAAATTATTAATGACAGTTTTGAGGACTGGGAGGATTGGTCAATTGAGGTCATTAGTCCCTTAAATACTCTCAAACGTCCCTACAACCCTCGCCTGATTGAGAAACGAATATCGAAACTGCTAGAACCCTATCTTCAGGTCAAGATTACTAATTTTGAAGCCGCTGATGATGATACGGAAATTCCCTTGGATCAGCGGCGAAAAACTCTGGTGTTAGTGCCTCAGTTAGAACAGTGTTTTTTGCGCTCAATTGGGGGCTGGAGTAGTGTTGATTATCTTCGGGAAATTATTTTCAAAAACCCCAATTGTTTTTGGGTGATTGGTTCGAGTCATCCCGCCTGGAACTTTTTGGATTTTGTTTGCCAAATTAGTGCCTATTTTGACCAAATTCAATTGTTACCAGAACTCGACGATGAGATGCTCGCGGATTGGCTTACTCCGATTGCAGAAAAATTGGTGACCTTAGATAAACCTGATCGTTCTAGTAATGATCCTCGTCAAGCCTATTGGGAGCTGATCGCGAGTCAAAGCTCGGGAATTGCTCGTGTTGCTCAATATCTTTGGCTAGAAAGTTTGCAGATTCACGGGGATAGAATGCAGGATGAGTCGGGAGAGTCTCTCGACCTTAAAAAACTGCTTAGGGTTGAGGCTGATGCGAAACAGAAGCTGCTTCTTCACCCGGTTAAACCGTCATTACCCAGTTTACCGTCGTTGACGAATTTAGATCGGTATTTGCTGCACGCTACTTTGATTCACACGACCATCACCCGCAGTCATTTGGCTCAAACTTTAGGAGAGGCTGAAAGTCAAATCCAGGCGCGGGTGCAATGGCTATCTCGCCAGGGAATTTTGGAAAGCCGCGATGGGGGTTTAAGAATCCATCCGTTGTATTATGATAAGCTGCGGGTTGATTTATCTCATAATAACTTTTTTGTGGGGGACGACTGATGAGACAATTTATGGGTCAATTTACGGGTCAATTTACAGTTGTCTGGCGGTTTTTGGCTGGATTGGTTCTGAGTCTTTCTCCGGTTCCCGTGTTGGCTCAAGAGGATAATTCGGATGAATTACCAAACCAAATCCTGACGAATATTACAACGCAGAAAATCCTGTATGGGATTTTGGCAGTTCTGGTGGCTTATGGAAGTATTTATATTATTCAGGCGATCGCCAACTGGATTTCTGAGCG
This sequence comes from Phormidium sp. SL48-SHIP, assembly GCA_004299065.1. GTDB lineage: Bacteria > Cyanobacteriota > Cyanobacteriia > Cyanobacteriales > Geitlerinemataceae > Sodalinema. The sequence continues at coordinate 1,525 of SIHH01000138.1, forward strand.
GGTTCCCCGGCGTTTTAGATTGATTACTAAGCAATCTATTCCCTTCTGGAAAGCCTTGATTTTGCTGGTTATGGGATTTTACCTAGCCAACCTGTTTTTTAAGCTCTCAGAGTCCAATGTTGTGGCGGTAACGGGGACGATCGCCGTCGCCTTGGGGTTTGCTTTTAAGGACTACGCCAGTTCCGTGATTGCGGGGGTCATTGCTTTGTTTGAAGCGCCTTATCGCGTTGGCGATCGCGTCACAATTTCCGAGCATTATGGGGAAGTCGTCAGCTATGGCCTACGAGCTATTCAGATTCAAACCCCCGATGATAACTTAATCACCATTCCCCATAATAAAACCTGGACTGAAGCCATTTCAAACGCCAATAGTGGCGAACTCGAAGCTCAAGTGGCGACGAACTTTTATTTTAGTCATGATGTTGATGTCGAGACGGTGATGACGATTCTATATCAAGCTGCCTATAGTAGTAAATATACTCAACTAAAACTCCCGATTGTTGTTGTGATTCAGGAGAAAATTTGGGGGACTCAGTTTAAGTTACGGTCCTATCCCATTGATGCGCGGGATGAGTTTATCTATAAAACGGATTTAATTCGCCGAGCTAAGGCGGCTTTTGCTTATGAAAAAATCTCCTATCCGAGTTTGATGCAGTTGGGATTGATGGAGGAGGATGAGGACTAATCGATGATTTTGGCGGGGCAATGAATTGCCCCGCCGACTCCTAAATCCGATGTTTTGCGTAATACTGTTGATGTTCGTCTTCGGCTAAATAATAGTCCGATGCGGGTTCGATTTGCGTGACGATGTGTTTTTCCGTCTCCTGTTGTTGACGCTTTAACTTGGATTTGCGGGCCATCTGTTCCTGTTCAGGACTATGGTAGAAAATGACGGAACGATATTGCTCGCCGCGATCGGCCCCCTGGCGGTTAAAGGAGGTGGGATCGTGAATCTTCCAAAATAGATTCAGTAACTCGTCATAGGACACCTGATCCGGGTCATATTCAACTTGAGTCACTTCAGCATGACCGGTAATCCGAGCGCAAACGTCAAGATAGGAGGGATTCGGGAAATGTCCCCCCATATAGCCAACAGAGGTTTTGGTGACTCCTGTAACGGCGGCAAACGCGGCTTCGATACCCCAGAAACAGCCGGCGCCAAAGGTGGCAATGTGAGTGGTTTTAGGCATGGGGAAGAGGGGAAAGAAAGGGCAAGAGGCATAACCCACCCCTAACCCCTCCCAAGAGGGGATGGCAAGAGGCAAGAGGCAAAAGGCAAAAGAAGGGAATAGGCAATAATAGGGTAGGGGTGTATCTTTGTGGTTGTCCTGGGTTGGTGGGCGAGGTGCTAGTTTAGGGTTTTGCAGATGTAGTCTCCGGCGCCGGATGGCTCGAAGGGGAAGTGGCGACCATCTCGTTTGATGCGTTCTTGGCGGCGACAATCGTATTTTTCCAACGGCCGCCGTTGACCGTCAACTCGGACTTCGGCGCGGTATTCCCAATAGTATTTGGCACTGCGTTTGATGCTGATAATACAAATCTCGCGACTGTGATAGATGCGGCAGGTTTCGTTGACGGTTGAGGGAAATCCCCACCAAAGATTGAGTAGGACAAGCCACGATAGGGCCGCATGGATGAGGGGAAAACTTAGCATTACTCCAATTCTAAAACCCAGGATTTGAGATGGGCGTTGACTTGATCGGGAACTTCGTCGTGGGGACAGTGACCGGCGTTGAGGAACTGTTCGCTGAGGTTGGGATAGTATTGACGAAACTTGGCGCTACGGTCTTTGCTGTTCATCCAGGGGTCTCCTTCTCCCCACACCATTAACAGGGGTTTGTTGAGTTGGCTGAGGAGTTCATCGACGGTTGCGCCTCGGGGGGTTTTGAAGACGGAGGCGAAGACTTTGGCGGCGCCACGATCGCAGGAGGGACGGTAGATTTCTTCGACGAGGCGATCGGTAACGGCGCTTTTGTCGACATAGACTTTTTCGAGGGTTTTACGAATCACGGACCGGCGGCGGGTGTTCTGGAAAATCAGGAAGGCCACCCAGTCTTGCAGGGCGAAACGGCGCAGCATTCGACTGAAACGACTGGGTTGGCGCGGTTGCGTGTCGCTGAAGGGACCGGCACTGTTGAGTAAGACGAGGCCTCGCGCCGATTCCGGTTTCTGGGCGGCGACGCAGAGACAGACATAGCCTCCGAGGGAGTTTCCGGCTAAGACCACGGGTTGACCGATGACCTCTTGGATGAAGTCATGGAGTTGGTCGCGCCAGAGTTCTCCACTATAGGCTAGAGGCGGTTTCCCGGAACGGCCAAACCCCAATAAGTCGATCGCCCAAATCTCAAACTCGTCTTGTAATCCCTCGATGGTTTTGCGCCAATGGTCGGTGGACGCGCCGAAGCCGTGAACCAGGAGTAGGGGGGGACGGGAGGCGTTGGGAGA
>SIHH01000138.1:4069-10429 GCA_004299065.1 Phormidium sp. SL48-SHIP
GGTCTGTACCTCTTTGTCACCGGAACTGTCGTGTTGTCCTGGGACCACAACTCGGCAGTTTTTCTTATTTTCCCAGGGGCAGGGGTCGCGTTAAGATAGGGTGTTACTGTATAGGCGCTCTCGATGTCTCTGTCCACGGCTACGGCAACTCCCCTTTTAGGTCAATCTCTACAAGACCTCACCACCTGGATGCAAGACCAGGGACAACCGGCTTATCGAGGGAAACAACTGCATCAGTGGTTGTATCACAAGGGGGTGCGATCGCTGGCTGAGATTACGGTGTTTCCCAAGGCCTGGCGGGAGGCCAACCAAGAGACAAATCTAGGGCGTTCGACGATTCACCATCGCTCGATTTCCCCCGATGGGACGATTAAATATCTGCTGAAACTGGCTGACGGAAATATCATTGAAACCGTGGGAATGCCCACGGAACGGCGCTTAACGGTCTGTGTGTCGTCTCAGGTGGGCTGTCCCATGGCCTGTGACTTTTGCGCGACGGGGAAGGGGGGATTTTTGCGTAACTTGGAGGTGCATGAAATCGTTGATCAGGTGTTGACGGTGCAGGGGGAGTTCCGCGATCGCGTCAGTAATATTGTCTTTATGGGGATGGGAGAACCTTTGCTCAATGTGGATAATGTCTTGGGGGCGCTACGCTGTCTGAATGAGGATGTGGGGATTGGGGCGCGATCGATGACGATCTCGACGGTGGGGATTCCGGGACAGATTCGCCGCCTGGCTGAACATCAGCTACAGTCAACCTTGGCGGTGAGTCTCCATAGTTCCAATCAAGCGTTGCGCGAACAACTGATTCCCAGTGCGCGACAGTATCCTTTGGAAGCGCTCTTAGCAGAATGTCGCGATTATGTCAAGCTTACGGGCCGACGTTTAAGTTTTGAATATCTGTTGCTGGCGGGGTTAAACGATCGCCCCCACCATGCCGAAGAACTGGCCCGTCAGCTACGGGGGTTCCAAAATCACGTGAATCTGATTCCCTATAACCCCATTTCCGAGGTGGACTATCAACGGCCAAGTCCTCAACAGGTGAACGACTTTGTACAGGCTCTCAAAGACCGCCATATCGCCGTGAGTGTGCGCTATTCCAAAGGTTTGGATGTTGATGCCGCTTGCGGTCAATTGCGTGCCTCTCAGCAAGCTTAGAGGACCGGTTCACAGGAGTGGAAAGAGGCTTAAATCCTCGATGCCCATCTGGTCGAGGGAGAGTTGATTAACCTCATAAAAGGCTTTCATGTCCGACAGATTGGGGTTACCGCTGCGTTTACCGGTGGCTCCCATCGCTAGAATTAAGCCACATTTACCCTTCGTTTTTTTGAGGTTTTCCGCCCAGGCTTTGCGGGCCTTTTGATGATAGGGATTGTCTAAATCAAACTCGCCCACGAGATGGATTTCCTCATTTTCGAGTTGCATCAGGCCCAACTCATAGTCAAAATCATCAAAGGGGGAATTGCAGGGTTTGAAGGCCAGACCTCTCAGTCCCCCAGCCGCCTCAATGGTGGCGACGATCTCTTTGACCCGGGAGCGGGTACTTTGGACGATAATGACCGGAAATTTGCCGCGACCGTTAGAGGCGATGGGGTCCTGAGGACAGTTCGCGCGATCGCGGAGTTCTTCGACCATCGCCCAGGGGATATTCTCAACCCGCAAAATGGAACCGTCGGGAATAATGTCATCCTGAAGTCGCGACATTTGCTCCAGGAGCGACATAGCGGGGGTCTCATCTAGGTCGATATCCATGTCGAACTCAGAGGGGGACGCTGAGAGTTCCTCGGCGACACTGGGCATTGAGGAGACGGTGACGGAGACGATGCGATCGCGGCCGTTGCCCAACTCGGAGCTTTGTAAGGATTTGGGAATGGAAATCTCATAGCCTTGACGCACGACTTGATCCCAGTCATCCATCAACTCATCTTCATGGTCAGTGAGGAAGCCATGCAAGGCTTTGAGGGCAATCCAGGCGGGGAGCGCTTCTTCTTCATGGAGAAACGGCCGTAAGCCTTCGAGGGGATGAAGACTACCAAAGTTGGCGTCGACGCACTCCCAACTGTAATGGCCGAGATCGTCGGCCTCATCATCAAACTCCTCGTCGCCTTCGTAGGTGAGGAATAAACAGTCTTGGGAGAGGAAAATGGTCTCTAATTTCTCCATCGAGGCATTGGCTAAGATGGAGGCGCGAAAGCTTTTGAGCGAGTCAAGGCTACGATAGAGCAAAATCCCGTAGTCGAGGCCCAGGAGTCCTAGGATGGAGACATAAAAGGTGTCGATGCCGCCATAGTTGAGTTCGATGCTAATGATTTGATGATCGCTGAGATAGTCCCAGGGCGCGTCTTCCCAGAGGGCCTCGGCTTCTTCGTCGAGGGGGCCGACGTACTGGGGGGGGACTTTGGGGGGTCGTCCTCCGACGGCGTCTTCTAAGCCTCGGAACAGTTCGTCGATGATGGGGAGTTCGGGAACGTAATCGAGGGTAATATCGAGGTCTTGTAGGACTCCGCGTAGGAAGAACAGCAGTTCGCGGTCTTTGACGATGATTTTTTGTGGCCGGCCCGGCTGAGCGGGTTTGTGGGGATATTCCATGGCCCGCAGTAGGGTTCGCACGACGGCTTCCATCCCCGAGTCGTCGGCGACTTTCTCCATGGCCCGGACCACCCCTTCTGAGCCATCAACCCAAATCACGCAGTCGCCGGCATCGTCGCCAACGAGTTCACCTGATTCTAAGTCAATTTGCAGCGATCGCCGATCGCCTTCCCAAACGGAGGGGATTTGGTCGAGTTTATTGAGGCGGCGACAGGTGGATGGTGTTAACACGGTCAGGGTCAGGTAAGGACAATGGTCAGGGGCGTTGAACGCTGTCCTTCTACTTTACCACTGGTTTTCAGGATGTTTCTCTAGGAAGGTTAAGCTTTCTATAGCCGAGGGGGGTCTTGGGTTAGGGCGACTCCTTTGGGGGGGAAGGCTTGTCGTGCTAGCAACAAACGTTATGATTTTAGTAAAGGCCTGTATCGACGAACACGTTGCTAAATTATGTCAACTTCAACACCTCTGCTGGTTGAAAAAACGAAATTAGACCATCCACCGCTTGAGATTCATACGTTGGGCGATCGCGTCTTGCGCCAAAATACGAAGCGGGTGGCCCGAGTCGATGAGACGGTGCGCCGTCTGGCTCGTGAGATGCTACAAAGTATGTATACTGCCGATGGGATTGGCTTAGCTGCGCCTCAGGTGGGGATTGCTAAACAAATGTTGGTGGTCGATTGCGCTCTCGATGACCCCAGTACGCCGCCGCTGGTGTTGATTAACCCGGCCATCCAAGCCTACAGCCGTGAGGTGGCGTTGGGCCAGGAAGGCTGTTTGAGTATTCCTGGGGTGTATATGGATGTGAAACGACCTCAGGTGATTGAGGTGTCTTACAAAGATGAGTTGGGCCGTCCCCAACGTCGTCGCTTTAGTGGACTTCCGGCCCGAGTGATTCAGCATGAGATGGACCACCTCAATGGGGTGATGTTTGTCGATCGCGTCGAAGACCAGTTACTGCTGACGGAGGAACTCTCGAAGTATGGGTTCTCGGTCAAGTCTGTTCGTCACATCAAAGCCTAGGGAGGCGCGAGGATTATGGTATCGTCTCCGAAAGTTGGGTTGTTGTTGGCGGTCTCCTGTGTGGCGGCGATCGCGGCGGTTGGCTCGGTGTTTGAGTTGTCGTCGGGACATCCGCAATATGGGGTCTGGCTGACGCGGATTATTCTAGGATTGAGTACGCCCCTGGTGGTGTTTGCTTTTTTGGCGGCGGTGCGAGAAGCTAATGCCAACAATTCTTGACGGTTCTCGAAGCTGACGATGGCGCCATCTCCATCTGTTCAAAATGCTCCGGATTGGGAGCGATTACGAAAAGCGCTCAGTGTTGAAGCTGAGCGCGGTTTTTCTGATCTGGTGGGTCGGGAGTTTCGCTTTCATGAGTTTCTGGAGTACCAGTTGAAGGACCCACCGGCGCGATTGGCGGCCAGCGATCGCCAACGTTGGCAAGATCTCGCGGCGGAGTTTGCGAACTACCCGTCTCTGACTCTGGCCCAACGTCAGCATCTGGTGGCGGAGTCGCGGCGGGTGTTGTTGCAGAGTGAGCGGTCTTTGGAGATGCGATCGCGATCGCAACGACCCCCGGTCACCCCCCGCAAACCCCCGACGGCTGAGCTTCACTCCCAGGTTTCTCCGGCCCAGCTGACGTTGGATCAGCCTCTGACTCAGGTGCGTCAGATTGGCCGCCGGGGAGGCGATCGCTTGGCTCGGTTGGGACTCTATCGGGTTCAGGATTTGTTGGAGTATTTTCCCCGCGATCGTATTGATTATGCTCGTCAAGTTCCCATTGCTCAATTGGAACCGGGAGAGACGGTTACAGTTGTGGCGCAAGTTCAGAGTTGCAGCTTTTTTAGTAGTTCTAAAAACAAGAAATTAAGCATCTTTCAATTAACATTAAAAGACCCCACAGGACGCTTAAAAATTAGTCGTTTCTATCCCGGAAATCGCTACAGTTCCACGCGCTGGCAATATGCCCATAAATCCCAATACCCGCGCGGGGCAACCGTTGCAGCCTCGGGATTGGTCAAGAAAAATAAATATGGAATCACCTTAGAAAACCCCGATTTAGAAGTTTTAGAAAACTCCGAATCGCGGATTGAATCTTTGTCTGTAGGGCGGGTCTTGCCGGTCTATGCCTTGACCGATGGAGTGACCGCTGACTTGGTGCGAAAATCCGTGTTGGCGGTGCTTCCAGCCAGTGAGCAAATTCCCGAACCCTTACCTCGGAAATTGCGAGAAAAGTATGAATTGCTGGACCGGCCGACGGCGATCGCCAACATCCATTTTCCCCCCGATACTGATATCCTAGACTTAGCCCGTCGTCGCCTCGTGTTCGACGAGTTTTTCTATCTGCAACTGGGCCTCCTCAAACGTCGCCACGAACTCAAACAAGCCGGGGAACTGCAACTGGCCCACAGCCAGGCCCAACGACTCACCATCCAAGGACAACTTATCGAACAATTTTACAATTTACTTCCCTTCAATCTCACCCACGCTCAAACACGGGTGATTCAAGAGATTCTCGGCGACCTCAACAAAACCTCCCCCATGAATCGTCTGGTTCAAGGGGATGTGGGGGCCGGTAAAACCGTCGTGGCGGTGGTGGCGATACTGGCGGCGATTCAGTCCGGGTATCAAGCCGCCTTAATGGCCCCCACGGAAGTCTTAGCCGAACAGCATTATCGCAAATTAGTCGATTGGCTGAACCTGCTACAACTCCCCGTTGAACTCCTGACGGGGTCCACCAAAACCCGCAAACGGCGACAAATCCACAGTCAACTCGAAACCGGCGAACTCCCCGTTTTGGTGGGAACCCACGCCTTAATTCAAGATAAAGTGCAATTTCACCGTTTAGGGTTAGCGGTGATTGACGAACAACATCGCTTTGGCGTACAGCAGCGGGCCAAGTTGCAACAGAAAGGGAGTAATGGGATTTGTCATGTTCTTTCCATGACCGCCACCCCCATTCCTCGGACCTTGGCGTTGACCTTACATGGGGATTTAGATGTCAGTCAAATTGATGAATTACCCCCCGGTCGCAAACCGATTCAAACCACAGTTTTGGCGGGGAAACAACGGTTAGAGGCGTATGATTTAATTCGCCGTCAGGTGGCGATGGGACATCAGGCTTATGTGGTGTTGCCATTGGTGGAAGAATCGGAGAAATTAGATCTCAAGTCAGCGGTGGAGGAGTATGAACGGTTACAAGAGGTGTTCCCCAATTTTCGGGTGGGATTGCTGCATGGCCGGATGACGTCAGCGGAGAAAGATGCAGCCATTGCGGCGTTTCATGGTCATGAGACTCAGGTTTTGGTCTCGACGACGGTGGTGGAGGTGGGGGTGGATGTTCCCAACGCGACGGTGATGTTGATTGAGAACGCTGAACGCTTTGGTTTGTCGCAGTTGCATCAATTACGGGGTCGGGTTGGCCGAGGGGGCGATCGGGCGTATTGTATATTAATGACCCATCCCAAAGCCTCACCGGATGCGAAACAGCGGTTAGAGGTGTTGGAGTCATCTCAAGATGGCTTTTTGATTGCTGAAATGGATATGCAGCTTCGCGGTCCCGGTCAGATGTTGGGAACTCGCCAGTCGGGGTTACCGGATTTTGTCTTAGCCAGTCTCGTGGATGACCGAGAGGTGTTGATTCTGGCCCGAGATGCGGCGGAACGGGTGATTCGCAAAGACCCCACTTTAGAGCGATATCCCCGCATGAAGGCGGAGTTAGAGATACGCTTTGAGCGAATGTTAGGCGGGGCCATGTTGCAATAATTGCCT
>SIHH01000500.1 GCA_004299065.1 Phormidium sp. SL48-SHIP
TGTTCCCTGTTCCCTGTTCCCTAATAATGACCCACATCGCCCTCTTTGGAACCAGCGCCGATCCCCCCAGTGTCGCCCATCGTGAGATTTTGCGTTGGCTGTGCGATCGCTATGATTGGGTAGCGGTTTGGGCTTCCGACAATCCGATGAAGTCTCAACAAACTCCTCTGGATCATCGCACAGCCATGTTAAAACTAATGGTCGAGGAGTTACGAAAACCTCACCCGGATCTCGAGGGTTCCTGCTGTGATAATATCGCCTTTCATGCAGAATTGAGTTGTTCGAGAACCTTATTTAGTGTTGAAAAGGCACGGGACATTTGGCAAAATGCCCAGTTAACCTTAGTGGTGGGATCGGATTTGCTGACACAACTTCCACGTTGGTATCGCGTCACCGACTTGTTGCAACAGGTTCAATTACTGGTGATTCCTCGTCCCGGTTCTCCGGTAGAGTTAGAGAAACTCGAAGAACTTAAGGCGTTGGGAGGAACCGTCACTGTGGCGAATATGAATGCACCGGATGTCTCATCGACGTTCTATCGGAAAACGCAAAATTCCCAGGCGATTCCCCCCAGTGTTGAGGCGTATATTCAGCGAGAACAGTTATATGTATAGCGGGGAAATTGGGGGGCTAGAGATTGAGTTATGGTGAAGGATGAAGGACAAGAGTTAACCTCATCAACCCCATTGGCCGATTTTAAGGTGGGGGTGGATAATGCAATTTTCTCGGTGGATGTGGCCAATAATCGAGTCTTAGTGTTGCTGCTACGGCGAGGGGATGAACCGGATTATGGCCACTGGAGTCTTCCGGGAACTCTCGTGTGTCGGGGGGAATCCCTAGAGGATGCCGCCTATCGGGTTCTCTCGGAGAAAATTTCGGTGCAAAATCTCTATTTGGAACAGTTATATACGTTTGGTGGCCCGGCGCGAGATCCTCGGGAATCTCCCCAGTCGTTTGGGGTTCGTTATCTGTCGGTGAGTTATTTTGCACTGGTTCAACATGAGGAAGTGCAGTTGCTGGCAGATTCGCTGGAGGAGATGGTTTGGTTTCCCTGCGATCGCGTCCCCGATTTAGCGTTTGATCACAATGAAATTGTTAAATATGGTTATCAACGGCTACGAAATAAATTAGAATACAGTCCGGTTGCTTTTGAAGTGTTACCAGAAACTTTTACCTTGAATGAATTGTATCAACTCTATGCGGCTGTTTTAGGGGAGAACTTTGCTGATTATTCCAATTTTCGCTCCCGCATTCTGAAGTTAGGAGTTCTCTGTGATACGGGGATGAAACTCTCTCGGGGGGCAGGTCGTCCGGCGAGTTTATACCGATTTGATTCGGAAGCCTTTGCGCCGCTAAAAGACAAACCCATGGTCTTTATTTA
>SIHH01000501.1 GCA_004299065.1 Phormidium sp. SL48-SHIP
TGCAACGGGTTGGAGGCGGTGGCCGAAAGTTTCCTGAAACCCAGGGGTCGCTGAGGGCAGATTTCCCGGCATTGCACGGGAGGCGAGTCTCGAAACTTCCCAGTTTTCAAGGGGTTTAGCGGGTCTGAGGGGGTGAAATTTGGGGGAATGGCTACAAGAGGGGCAACCTATCACAATGCCATTTTTTTCGATTTTGGGGCAGTTGTCAACCCCTGAGGGGAGATTTTTGGCGGGTTTCTCTAAAATGCAGGGGGTGGCGGAAGCCGTGATTTTTGATGTTGTTTTTGCGGTTGTAAATATCTATAGTTGGTATCGTCTTTTGGGTGATAGTTTTACTTTTGCGATACAGTTTTTTGTTTTGAGGTGTTAGAATAATTTGCTTAAATTCCGGCAATTGATAACAGTTGTTAGAAGCTACAACTTGCTTAATTCCTCAGGGTTTGATGACTGTCTTCTTTCTGTCCTGGTTTTGCTGTAACCCTTATTCCACAAGGGTTTAACGCCTGTACTCGGGAGGCAGAGCCTCCCCAAAAGCATGACTTGGCCCGAGCCAAGTCACGAGGTAGACAGCCAAGTTACGAGGTAGATGAGGGATAGGGGAGAGGGTGTACCACTTGCGGTTCGCCCCTAGGGCTATCGGTGGTACGAGTTTTTAAGAATTAGATTAACTTTCATAGTATCCAGGTTTTAAGAATCACTAACGTCCTGTTTCAAGACGTAAAGAAGTCCCTAGGTTGGGGGGAGAGGAGGGGAGTGGCTGGCTGAGGGAGTCGCCTTCGGCCGGGGACGCGCCTGAGGGGAAGGGAGATGGCGAAATTGCCATTCTGTCGGAGGGGATTGGCGAGTTGTGGGGAAATGTCAGGGAATCTGGATTTAGTTTTGTAACAGCGGTGGGACTGAGGGTGAGGCGGCTGGGATGGGGGGGGATGGTGACGGCTTCTAAAAGGGAATCCCCCAATCTTGTAATTGGTTCTGGAGAATGTCTAGGGGATAGGCAAAGCCAAAGCCGCCGGTGAAATCTCCTTCAGTTCCCGAACTGGTGGCGGTTTGTCGATTGCTAATGCTGGTGACCATGCCAATCACCTGGTTGTCATGGAAAATGGGACTGCCGGAGTTGCCCACGGCGAGATTGGGAACTGCCAATTGCAGGTTTTGCTGGTCTTGGGCGGCGGTGATGGCGGAGATGTGACCCGGCTGCCAACTCCAGGGATTGCCGGTGACGGGATGACCGATGACACTGATGTCAGCACCAAGAGGAGCGCGAGAATTGCTGAGGGTTAGGGGTTCGATGTCGTCGGGGAGGTCGCGAACTTCTAAGATGGCTAAGTCTAACTGTTCATCATCGGGGGCGGTGATATGACGGATACGGGCGGGGAAGCG
>SIHH01000502.1 GCA_004299065.1 Phormidium sp. SL48-SHIP
CTGATTTTAGCAAAGGGGCATGGAACCCGTCAGATGTGCGGGACGAATAAGTACGGATTCCCCACTCGTCACCGCTCCAGGAGGCAAATTCATAAAGGCTTTCAGACTGGCGACATTGTGACGGCTACGGTCACAGCGGGGAAGAAAATTGGCTCCTATGTGGGACGGGTTCTCTGCCGTGCGTCTGGTAGTTTTGATATTACCACCGCTTCTCGAAGGGTGGCAGGCATTAGCCACAAATACTGCAAACCCATTCACAGAAAGGATGGTTACGCCTATGCTTGAAAGATTGACGGGGACTCAAGTCCCCCTGTCGCGTTTCCTCCCCGGTCTAAAGACACGGGGCTTCCACGCGAGCAAGAGGTTGACGTGAACTCTTCATGCCTGCGGTCAACTCTCATGAATGGGTATCAGGAGGAAACTGCACCAAAGGCTTGAATCCTCGGGAGCGTCAACTGGGATTAGTATGGGGAAGGTGAGTCAGGTCGAGGAGAATACATGAGTTTGCAGGCGGGTGAGACTCTCCATGGGGGAGACTATGAGGTGGTGCGATCGCTCAACGAAGGGCGAGTCGGGATTAGTTATCTGGCCCAGTACAAGGGGGGCGATCGCGTAGTCCTCAAAACCTTGCGGGATCAGGTTTTGGCTGACTTAACCGCCCAAGAGCGAGAAAAATTCAATAACAAGCTGACTAATGAGGCCGTCAAGCTGGCCCGTTGCCATCATCCGCACATTGTCCGCTGTTTCGGTTCATTCCTCGAACAGGGTCAGGCGTTTATTGTCATGGAGTTTGTGGCGGGAGATGATTTAGCCAGTTTGCCCACCGCAACTCTGCCCGAAGAGGAGGCGTTGACCTATATTCGCCAAGTGGGAGAGGCGTTGACGGTGGTGCATGGGGAGGGGTTGGTGCATCGGGATATTAAGCCGGCTAACATCATGCTGCGGGCGGGACAATCCGAGGCGGTGCTGATTGATTTTGGCGTCACCAAGGGGTTTAACGAAACCCTCACTTCGATTTATTCGAGCAATAGCGATGGCTATAGCGCATTGGAGCTTTATGATCCTAGTGAGAAGGCGCAACCCTATTCCGATGTCTATGGGTTGGCGGCGACGCTCTACACCCTATTATCTGGGGATGTCCCCCCCAGTGCGGAGGAACGGGTAAAATTGGAGCGCAAGGGTCGGAAATTGCCTCCAATTTCCGGGGTGAGTTCTCCAACCAATCGGGCGATTCGTGAGGGGATGAGGGTCGATTATGATGATCGTCTCCAAACCATTGAGGAATTTTTAGCGTTGTTGCCGGTTCCCCAAAAGGTCGAACCGTCGCCACCGCCAACACCCCCAGATCCAGGTTTTCGACTCAATCTTTACAC
>SIHH01000139.1:0-8897 GCA_004299065.1 Phormidium sp. SL48-SHIP
AGGGAATAGGGAATAGGGAATAGGGAATAGGGAATAGGGAATAGGGAATAGGGAATAGGTAGCCGGGGGGAAACCCATCCCTATCTCCCTTGTGTACCTCTGTATCCTCGGGCGACCACGGCTACGGCTCGGCGATCGCTCGCCGACGGCAAGGGTACGCCTCGAAGTGTTTCCCCTCTTGCCTCTTGCCTCTTGCCTCTTGCCTAAGATTCTACTCTTCTCCGGGTTCAATGATGCGTTGGAAGAGATACCCGGTTCCTCGGGCCGTGAGGATTAACTCAGGGTTGCTGGGATCTTCTTCGAGTTTGGCCCGTAGTCGGGAGATATGTACATCCACCACCCGCGTATCGACATGACGTTCGGGGGTATAGCCCCAAACCTCTTGTAGAATTTCAGAGCGCGAGAACGGTTCTCCTGAGCGGCTAACCAGTAACTCTAACAAACTAAACTCCATCCCGGTTAAGCGGATACGTTCGTCGCCCTTATACACCTGGCGTTTATTGGTATCAATGCGAATCGTATTAACTTGGATTACTCCCGAACTGGGAATCCCGGTACTGTTAATTTTGTCTACCCGTCGTAACACCGAGCGAATTCTAGCTTCGAGTTCTTTTGGCGAGAAGGGTTTGACCACATAGTCATCAGCCCCTAACTCTAACCCGGTGATGCGATCGGCAACATCCCCTAACGCTGTCAACATAATGATGGGAACATCCGACTCTTTGCGGAGTTCCTGACATACGCCATAGCCGTCGAGTTTCGGCATCATCACATCCAACACCACCAAATCCGGTTGGCTGTCACGAAACGTGTCGAGGGCTTCTTCACCATCAGCCGCTGTCACCACATCGTAGCCAATCATGGCCAGGCGGGTTTCCAAAATACGACGGATGCTGGCTTCATCATCAACAACGAGAATTTTTTCTTTTTGACTATCCAATGTCCTTCAAGCCTCTTAAACGAACCTTTATTTTGATAAAGTTTGTTAGCGTACACTATTAAGATACTACCCCATCGAGGTTTAGAATCAAGTTGAAATCCTGTCTAGGGTTATCTTTCAGGGTTTCGCCACGATTCTCGCGGCCCTCGGGATGACTGAGGGTGGCTGCCCTTGTCCCCACCCACTGAGTCATTATGGCAAAGCCTCGCACAATTTATGTCTGTCAGGAATGCGGTGCTGAGTTTCCTCAATATTTTGGTCGTTGTACCAATTGCGGAGCCTGGAACTCCCTGGTGGAAACGGAACCGATCGAGGCCCTGACAACAACTCGCCCTGTGAGTGCGGTGGCCTGGAATCGTAATCTCAATGCTGCTAATGGGGAGAAACCCGGAGGCCAACCTCGGGCGTCGGTGCGTTTGTCGGAAATTGCTGATGCGTCGGTGGCGCGGATGTCGTCGGGGTATGCGGAACTCGATCGCGTCCTCGGAGGGGGCATTGTGCCAGGATCGTTGGTGCTGATTGGCGGTGAACCGGGGATTGGTAAATCGACTCTATTGCTGCAAACGGCCAGTGGTTTGGCTCAAGAGTCGCGGGTTCTCTATGTCTCGGCAGAGGAGTCGGGGCAACAGATTAAATTACGCGCTCAGCGGCTCCTCGATGGACATCCTCACATCGAAAATTCTGCGAATGAGACCCCGGTTGCTGACCTCCAACAACGGGTTGATTTGGGGGCAAATTCGGGGGCTGACGCTGGGGACTCCAGGGGGCCGGAGGGAGAGCCGGAGTTAGGGGAAGGGACTCTGGCGGTGGAGCCGAATTTCTTTCTGTTACCGGAGACGGATTTAGAGGCAATTTTACGGGAATTAGAATCGCTCAAGCCCGATTTTGCGGTGATTGATAGTATTCAAACGATTTACTTTTCGTCTCTGACGTCGGCGCCGGGTTCGGTGGCTCAGGTGCGCGAATGTACGTCGGCCTTAATGCAGGTGGCTAAGCGCGAGAATATCACCTTGTTTGTGGTGGGCCATGTGACGAAAGATGGCTCGATCGCCGGACCGAGGGTGTTAGAACATTTAGTGGATACGGTGTTGTTTTTTGAGGGCGATCGCTTCGCCAGTCACCGTATTTTGCGATCGATGAAAAACCGCTTTGGGGCCACCCATGAGATTGGCGTCTTTGAAATGATTGCCAATGGCTTACGGGAAGTGGCTAACCCGTCAGAATTGTTTATGGGAAGTCGGGATGAGACGGTATCAGGAACCTGTACTGTGGTCGCCTGCGAAGGGACACGACCGATTTTAGTGGAGTTGCAGGCCCTGGTGAGTCCGGCGAGTTTTGGCTCCCCTCGCCGTAGTGCGACGGGTATTGATAGTAACCGCCTGCAACAGATTTTAGCGGTGTTAGAGAAGCGGGTGGGGGTTCCTCTGTCCAAGTTAGACACCTATCTGGCCTCAGTGGGTGGGATTCGGGTTGAGGAGCCGGCTGCCGATTTGGGGGTGGCGATCGCCGTGGTATCTGGGTTCCGCGATCGCCTGGTGGACCCCCATACCGTTCTCATTGGTGAAGTCGGGTTAGGGGGACAAGTGCGCCAAGTTTCTCAGTTAGAATTACGCTTGCGCGAAGCCGCTAAACTTGGGTTCAAACGGGCCATTATCCCCAAAGGACAGAACCCGCCGGAATTGGGCTTAAAACTAATTCCCGTGGCCCGAGTTCTCGATGCTATCTTAGAGGCGATTCCTTCAGCATCTAGCCCATCCCCAGAGGCGATCGAGTCGGGTGGAACTCAACCCGCCTTAAGTCTTCCTCCTCTTGATTTAGCCGAGGATGAGGACGATTGGGATGATGAGCCGCTCAACGCCGATGGGGCCGAAACCGATGGGGCCGAAACCGACCTATTTTAAGGTCACTCGTGTCACCATAGACACAGGACGATGAGATTCATCGCCGGTCAATGAACTGGCTTGATCCGGCTTCATTCGGTCTCCCGTTCCTTGTCTGTGTCCTGTTGTCTTGCGATTCTGCCTGAATGATGCACTTGGGTTTCTTGCCGATTCTCCTTAGGAACCTCTCCTGGGTGGGAGAGTTGGATTTCTCCAGTTCGCTTGTCTGGAGCCTATCTCTGGGAATACCCCTGTGGGGAATCCTTTGGCTCCTTGCCAGACAACAGAGTCAACAGCGTCGAGAGTCGATATCCCCAGTTCTCCCCGATTCTGCTACTATGCCCTCTCCTTCTAACTCATTACCCAATGATTCGTCCTCGGAGTCGATTGAGGCTCTGCAAAAGTTGCGCCTGTTTGTTGAACAGAGTCCCATTGGTGTGATTGAGTGGGACCTCAAGTTTTGCGTGGTGTCTTGGAACCCAGCGGCTGAAGAGATGTTTGGTTACATCGAAGCCGAAGTGTTGGGCAAACATGCCAACGAGATTATCGTTCCTGAGGAGGATCAACCTCATGTGGATGCGGTTTGGTCAACCTTGTTGCAACAGAAAGGAGGAAGCCGTAGCACCAATCGCAATGTGAACCGCCGGGGGGAGATGCTGGTCTGTGAATGGTATAATACGCCGATTATTAACCGGGAAGGGGAGGTGATTGGGGTCGCTTCCTTGGTGCAGGATATTACCCAACGACGACAGGCCGAAGAGTCGTTGCATCAAGCCTATGCCGATTTAGAGGCCCGAGTGCGCGATCGCACGGCTGAACTGTCTCAAGCGAACCAGGCTCTGACGCATGAAATCCGGGAACGAGAACGGATTGAGGCCGAACGTTGGGAATTTTCGGCGCTGCTGCAAGCGACGTTTGACTCAACGGCGGATGGCATTATTGCGGCGGATCAAAATTTAGAAATTATTACCTATAACCGTCAGTTTCAGGAAATGTGGGGGCTTGAGAGTTCCCTGCTGGCCAAACGGGACGGATTAGCGGTCTTAGCGGTCATTGAGCCGCTGTTGTGTGATCCCGAAGGCTTCAGACAAGCCATTGATTTTCTGTTGGAGCATCCCGAAGAAAACAGTTTTGACCAAGTTCGCCTCAAGGATGGACGGATTGTTGAGCGTTACTCTCAACCACAGATTATCGGCGATCGCATTGTCGGACGGGTCTGGAACTTCCGAGATGTTACGGAACGAGAACGCACGGAAGAAGGCTTACGTCTGACTCAGTTTGCGGTGGATGCTTGTGCGGATTTAGTCTTTTGGCTCGACTGTGAGGGGAACTTTACCTATGTCAACGATGCCGCTTGTCAAACCCTAGGCTATGGCCGAGAAGACCTCCTCAATCGCCGCATTTTTGACCTCGACCTCTCCATGACGCCTGAACGCTGGCGGGAGCATTGGCAGGCGTTACGAGAGCAGTCCTCGTTGCAATTTGAGGCGTTCCATGTGACGGCGACGGGGGAGACGATCCCGATGGCGATTACGGCCAACTATGTCCATTTGGGTGAGACGGAGTTAAATTGCGCCTTTGCTCGCGATATCCGCGATCGCGTGCGCACGGAAACGGCTCTACGGGAGAGTGAACAGCGTTTTCGGGATGTTTCGGAAGCGGCGGGAGAATATCTCTGGGAAACTGATATTCAGGCCCGATATACCTTTGTTAGCGATCGCGTGTTAGCGGTAAAAGGCTATCCCTCGTCGCAACTTCTCGGAGAATCCCCGTTTAAATTTATGGCTCCCGAAGATGTCCCTCGGGTTGAGAAGATTCTGGCCCAAGCCAAGGAACAGGGCCAGGGATTTAGACTCGAACACCGAGATATTCTCCCGGATGGAACCATTGTTTGGGAAGAAGTCAATGGGATTCCTCTGCTCGATGATGAGGGCCAAGTCATCGGCTTTCGCGGTGCGGGGTTGAGTATTACGGAGCGCAAGCAAAACGAAGAAAGCTTACGCCGTCAATTTCTGGCCGTTGAGGCGGCGATGGATGGGATTGCTCTGCTCGATGCTCGTTCGGGAACCTATGTCTATCTCAATCAAGCTCATGTGGAGTTGTTTGGCTATGACAGTTCCGAGGATTTTCTAGGCAAAACTTGGCATGGCCTCTATCCTCCTGAGGAGGTTCAACGGATTGAAGCTGAGGTGTTCCCGATTTTGCAATCGCGTCGCCATTGGCGCGGGGATACTCTGGCCCAACGCAAGGATGGGAGTCGGTTTTGGGAAGAAATTTCTCTGTCCCTCAGTGATGATGGCTTACTCGTCTGTGCTTGTCGTGATGTGAGCGACTCCCGTCAGGCCATCGCCAGCCTGGCTGAGAGTGAAGAACGGTTCCGTCAGTTGGCCGAAAATATCGATAGTGTCTTCTGGATACGGGACCCTGAAACCTCCCGCATGATCTACGTGAGTCCCGCCTATGAAAGACTTTGGGGACATTCAGCTCAGGAACTCTACGCCGATCCGAATCAGTTTCTGGAGGCGATTCATCCTGAGGATCGCGATCTCGTGGCGGCCGAGTTCCGACAGCCAACCCCGACACACTCGAGTCAGGAATATCGACTCCTCAATGGCGATGGAACTCTACGCTGGATTCGCGCTCGGGCCTTCCCGGTTCGGGATGAGGCTGGGGCGATTTATCGGATTGTCGGTATTGCTGAAGATATTAGCGATATTAAGCTGGCTGAAGCGGCTCTGGAACGACAGTTACAGCGAGAACGACTCTTATCGACGATCTCGCAACGGATTCGTCAATCCTTGGATATGGAATCGGTGATGCAAACCTCTGTTGAGGAAGTACGGGAGTTTCTGCATACGGATCGGGTGGTGTTGTATCGCTTCAATCCGGATTGGAGTGGCAACATTGTGGTCGAATCGGTTGAACCGGGTTGTTTGCAACTGTTGGGGGAGATGATTGAGGACCCCTGTTTCCGCGAGGGTCAGGTGAACCCGTATCGAGACGGACGTATTAGTTCGATTGATGATGTTGAAGCGGGGGATTTAGAGCTGTGTTATCGTGATTTGCTGCGCCGACTCCAGGTGCGGGCGAATTTGGTGGTTCCGGTCATCCTCAATCGTAATCCAGACGAGACAACGGCCCCAGGGGAAAGTCGGGGTCAGCTTTGGGGGTTACTGGTGGCCCATGAATGTTATCAGCCTCGTCCCTGGCAACATTCGGAGATTGAACTGTTGCAACAGTTGAGTGTTCAGGTGGCGATCGCCATCGGCCAATCTCAACTCTATGCCAAGGCTCAGGCGGAAGTGGCTGAACGTCAACAGGCTGAACAGCGCTTACGAGAAAGTGAAGCCACGATTCGCGCGCTCTATGAGGTGACGGCGAATCAATCGCTTGATTTTGAAACTCGCTTGGATCGGGTTCTCTCGATGGGGGCGCAACGGTTTAATCTCGATATTGGCACGATTGGCCAGGCCAATGGCGATCGCTATGAACTTCTAGCGGTTTATGTGCCGCCGATGACGCTATTCCCGCCTCTACCGGGTGATAGTTTGAATTTGGCGGAAACCTTGGATGCCATCCTCCTCGATCAAATTCGCCAACAGGGCGATGTCAGCCAGGTGTTGACCATTGAGCGGATTCAGGAGTCCCCCTGGGCCAACTCCGATGGCTATCGCTTACGCCGTTTGCAATCCTATTTGGGGGTGGCGATTCTTGTGGCGGGAGAGGTGTACGGAACCCTGTCGTTCTCTTCGCCTCATCCTCAGTCCTCTGGTGTGTTCTCGGAAGCTGACTGTGAGCTGTTACGCTTGATGGCTCAGTGGGTTGGGGGGGAAATTGAACGCCATTCGGCTCAGCAAGAGGTGCAACGCTCTTTCCAACGGGCGTTATTGTTGAGAACGATTACCCAAGATATTCGCTCGAAACTTGATTTACAGGATATTTTCCAAACCACCTGTAATCTGCTCGGACAAACTCTCAATGTTGATCGCTGTCTACTTCATGCTTATGAGGAGGCGCCTCGTCCTCAGGCCCCCGTTCGCGCTGAGTATCTCAACAGTGGAATGTCGTCGTTGTTAAACCTGGATGTTCCTGTGCCGGGCAATCCCCATATTCAAAAGGTTCTCACTAGCGATCGCGCCATCCCCAGTAGTAATGTCTATGAAGACCCTCTTCTGAGCCCTGTGGCGGCCTTGTGCCGGAAAATCTCTTTGAAGTCCATCTTGGCGGTGCGGATTTCCTATAAGGGCCAGGTGAATGGGTTGATTGGCTTGCAACAGTGCGATCGCTTCCGCTATTGGACTCAGAGTGAAATTGAATTGGTTGAGTCGGTGGCGGATCAGGTGGGAATTGCGGTGGCTCAAGCGCAATTGCTCGAACAGGAAACGGCACAACGTGAACAACTGGCGGAGCAAAACCTGGCGCTGGAACAGGCTCGACAATCGGCGGAGTCGGCAAATCAGGCTAAGAGCGAGTTTCTGGCGACGATGAGCCATGAGATTCGCACGCCGATGAATGCGGTTATTGGTATGACTGGCTTGTTGCTGGATATGGATCTGACGCTGGATCAGCGAGATTTTGTGGAGACGATTCGCACCAGTGGTGATGCGCTATTGACGATTATTAACGATATTCTCGACTTCTCGAAAATTGAAGCCGGTAAGTTGGATCTCGAAGAACATCCCTTTGATTTACGCACTTGTGTTGAAGGAGCCTTGGATTTATTGGCGTCTCGGGCGGTGGAGAAGGGAATTGAACTGGCTTGTTTTATTGAACCGTCGGTTCCTCATAGTGTGATTGGTGATGTGACCCGTCTGCGGCAGATTTTGGTGAATCTGCTCGGGAATGCGATTAAGTTTACGGCTCGCGGTGAGGTGGTGGTGTCGGTGTCGGCGTCTCCTCTCCATGATGCGGCCTCGAAGACTCTGGATATGGAGCAGGCTCATCCGACTCATCAGATTCAGGTGTCGGTCAGGGATACGGGGATTGGTATTCCTCAGGAACGGTTGGATCGTCTGTTTAAACCCTTTAGTCAGGTGGATGCTTCGACGACTCGTGAATATGGAGGAACGGGGTTAGGGTTGGCGATCGCCCAGCGGCTGTGTCAGTTGATGGGTGGCCGCATGTGGGTTGAAAGTGCGGTGAATGTAGGCTCGACGTTTTCGTTTACGTTTAAGGCGCGGGAGATCGCCCTGTCGCGTTTGCGGGATCTGACGCAACAGCAGCCGGATTTGGCACAGGCTCGCATTTTGGTGGTGGATGATAATGCGACGAATCGACAAATTCTTACCCGCCAAACTCAGTTTTGGGGAATGCAGCCGTTTGCGGCGGCGTCGGGGGCCGAGGCGTTGGTGTTGTTGGAGGATGGCGCTCGCTTTGATGTGGCGGTGTTGGATATGCAGATGCCACAAATGGATGGGGTGACGCTGGCGAAGAAAATTCGTCAACGACCTGAGGGGCAGAATTTGCCGTTGGTGATGTTTACGTCGATTGGTAAGCCCGAGATTCGCAAGGACTATGAGGATCTCGATTTTGTGGCGTTTCTCAATAAGCCCATTAAACAATCACAACTGTATGATGTGTTGGTGGTCGCTCTGGGACAAACGGTTGAGCTGCCCAGGAAACGCTCGGTTTCCCCGGAACCCACGCCGATTCCGGCGGCGGTTTCAGCGTTACGGGTGCTACTGGCGGAGGATAATGCCATTAATCAGAAGGTGGCTCTGCGGATTCTCGAACGTATGGGCTATCGTGCGGATGTGGCGGCGAATGGTTTGGAGGTGATTGGCGCTCTACACCGGCAACCTTATGATGTGATTTTGATGGATGTGCAAATGCCGGAGTTGGATGGGTTACAAACAACTCGCCGTATTGTGGCGGATGCGGACACTTTCCCATTCCCGAAACCCCGGATTATTGCGATGACGGCGAATGCGATGCAGGGCGATCGCGAGGCCTGTTTGGAGGCGGGGATGGATGATTATGTTAGCAAGCCGATTCGTGTTGAGCAGTTGGCTCAAGCGTTGGCGAAGTGTCCGGCGATTACGATGGACAGTTTCCCGCGAAGTTCGCCTTCTCGTTCG
>SIHH01000139.1:8997-10364 GCA_004299065.1 Phormidium sp. SL48-SHIP
GTTCGCCTTCTCGTTCGGCTGAGTCTCCGGCTGAGTCTCCGGCTGAGTCTCCGGCTGAGTCTCCGGCTGAGTCTCCTCGGGCGATGGCCCCTCAAAGGCCGCCTATCAGTGCTAGTCCAGCCGCAACTCCCGCACCGGAGCCGGATCGGTCTTCTCAACCGTCGGCGTCGGTTTTAAATCCTGAGGCGTTAGAATCTCTCTGGTTGCTCGTCGGTGAGGATGACTCACAAATGTTTTTGGAAGTGATTGAGAGTTATCTCGAAGAAGTGCCTCAATTGTTGTCTGAATGCTCCGAGGCGATCGCGCAAGAGGATAAAGTCCGGGTGCAACGACTCGCTCATACTCTCAAATCGACGAGTGCAACCCTCGGAGCAACTGAGTTGTCGCAGGCCTGTTCGGATTTAGAACAAATTGCCCTGACGGTGACCGCCAGGGACCATAAACAGGGATTACAACGCTTAGTTGAAGGCTATAAACCGGTTAAACAGGCGTTGCTGCAACTCCGGGAAGAGACTCGTCAAACGCTCAATCATCAATCATGACCCCTCAAGAGTTCGATCAACTCATCCGCAAAACTTTGGTTTATCTGGATTTTCACCACGACGATGCCGCGAAATCCCTACGACGGGAATGGCGGGAGGTTCTCGCTCGTATCCAACGGCTGCAAGGGCCATCCTCGGGTTCGGATTAGCCAGATTTTTGCAATAACTCCCGTGATTCCTGACGCACTTTCCCTTCCATCGCAGCATCCTGAAGTTCGAGAATGGCTTGGAAGTCCTCGAAGTCATACTTCGTGGCTAAATGCTGACGGAGTTGGTTTTCGGCATCAAGGGACAAATAACCGTTGGCGATCGCCTCCTGTACCAGTTCACGAATGGACACCATGAGTTGGCTCATCATATGACATTACGATAGCTCGGAACATCCCTAGTATGAGGGGTCTTACCCCCTGGGGGCGTGATCTATCTTGAGATCATCCGTGAGATTACTGACAAGTTTAGGCGATCGCGATCGAGTCATGGGTGTGATGGCGATCGCAGGGCAGGTTAAGCTCGGGGCGATCGCAACTTAAGCAGACGTTTAAGCCGATGGGTCAGAAGCGTCAGATTTCTTGGGGGTTTCGTCCTTTTCATCTCCTTCATTGGCGACATTTGAGTTATCCCCAGAGCCGTCTTCTGAGTCCTCAGAATCCTCTGACTCTACATCGGTCTGAGCCTTAGGAGCATTCGGCTGAGTATTCGGCTGAGCCACTTCTGTATCGGAGGAGTCCTCTGGCGACGAGTCCTCAACCGCCGTAGCCGGTTGCGGCTCGTTTGGGCTGTCCGGCTCAGTTTTGGGTTGAGCAGTTAACTCAGGTTCTGGCTCAG
>SIHH01000140.1 GCA_004299065.1 Phormidium sp. SL48-SHIP
GAGTTCGTGTCATGGCTGGAGCCATGGCACGAGGGGAGAGGGGAGGGAGCCATGGCACGAGGGGAGAGGGGAGTTTTGGGTTTAACCCCAATCATAAACCGGTCAGACTCAATGGCGAACCATCATCTGACCGGTTGGAGTGAGACAGCAGCGGCGATCGCGCCAAACAGCTATCACCGCTAGCGAATGCGGCCCACGGTTTTCGTGGTCAGCTTTACGCCAGCATTGCGGAAAACCCGCTTTTGCACCGAGAACAGTACTAAAGCAACCATCGCGGCGTAGGTTGCCGCCAAAAGTAAAGTCGTCCAATACATAAGTTAACCCTAGAACCCATCTGTCTCGATTAAAACATGTTTTTCCCAAGACAAACACCTGATTTGCAGGAAATATTTTATTTTTTTTTAGAATACTGAAAAGCCTTGATTAACAAGCGTTAGAGCCACAGCAGTTACAGTACGAGTTGAGTACATTATTCGTACTTTGTTAGTACAGATTTAGTACAGGACAAGAACAGGCCCAGCGCAGCTCAGAAGGAGTGCATTTAGCGATCCGTGAATTAGCCTTCCATTAGCCTTCTCCGAGAGGTCGTCGCGATCGCCGTCCCGTCACCAACAGGCCAAACGCCAGCCAAAACAGCAATAACCCACTCGTCAGTAGCAACGTCCCCACAGCCCCCAACTGCACCACCAACACCGGGGCCGCCGCCGTAAACAGCCCTCCCCCTACAATCGGCTCAAAAAACAGTTGCTTGTAGGCGAAACTCTCAAACGCCCCCGAACGGTTCTGAGGATCAACCATCCGCAACAGCAAAATTCCCGTCGCCGTCACCCCCATCGACTGGCCCACATCACCCAAACCCCGCTCAAACCAAAACTCCGGTAACATTTTCGGCGCCAAAATTATAAACGCCAGCACATTCCACGTAATCCCCAACAACGCCAACAACGCAAACGGAACCAAATTTGCCCCCAACGCCGTCAGAGAAATCGAGGCCAGAGCCGTAATAATCGTAATATCCAACGCCACCCCGCCAATTCGCTCCATCAGCGATCGCATCACCAGAGGGTCCAACCGCAACCGTCGCAACAGCAACTGCACCAAAATTCCCCCCACCAACGCCATCGGAAACAGAGGAATATAGCCTAAGATCGTCACGCCGCCCTCTCCTCCCCAAGTCAGTTGCTCAAAGGCTTTAAGCGCCTCTAGGATCAACCAACCGAAAGCGATCGCCAGGCCCACAAACCCTAAATTCAGAGAAATCGGATCAATCAATAAATCCGACGTCAACCGCTTGCGAGCCGCCAAAACATCAGGATGCTCCCGCTCCACCCCATACACCTCCGCCGTAGCATCCGGTTCAAGACGAGCCGAGCGAATCAATCCCTTGCGTCGTCCCCAATTCGCCAAGACAATCCCCGAAACAATCCCCGAGACAATCCCAATCGTCGCTAACCCCAACGCCAAATCTCCCCCCTCAGGAAATCCCAACTCCGTCAAGGTGTCCGCCATTCCCGCCGCCGTTCCATGGCCCCCCTCAAACGCAATCTCAATCAACGTTCCCGCAATCGGCGATAACCCAAACACCGGCGTTAACACCAGCAATCCCAGTAATAACCCCACCACATACTGTCCCCAGGCCAACGTTTGACCAAACGCCACCTGAGGCGCCGCCTTGCGCCAAATCTCCCGAGGCGCGGGCAAAATTTCCCCCAAAAATAGCGTTGCAAACACCACATTAATAAAAACCCCCGGAGATTCCCGCCAGACCTGGAGAATCGTCGGCGCGAATAGTCCTTCAGCCAACGGCGATTCCGGGGACATCAACTGTCCCAACACCTGCGGTCCGAGGAGTAGAGCCAACAGTCCTGCAACAATAGAACTAGGAATATAAAGCTGTCGTAGAATCTGTAGCTTTTGGCGAATGACACGGCCCAACAACAGCAAAATCGCGGCAATGACAAAGGCAAAAAAGGCGTCACTGAGCTGAAAACCCGTCGTGGCGGCGAACAATAGGGGCATGAGGTTAAGGGAAAATCGGCAATGTCTAACAGCTTAGCCTAGCTTGCTGAGCGATTTGTGCGAAAGCGCCGCATCTTGAGACCGGGGTGAGCTGAGAGTCTAGACCATTTTTTGGAGTGAGACCGCCGCATCATTGAGATGTTGGCTCCCAGCGCGAGTTTGGCTAATACTGCTAGCCGTTTCATTGGCCCCACAGTCGAGAGCGGTCATCGCCTCAGTCAGCTGTTCAATGGCCCGAGCCTGTTGTTGAGCATTGGCGGCAATTTGCTGAGATCCTACCGCAATTTTCTGAATAGCATTTTTGACTCCCATAAACTTCTCAGCAGTTTGATGAGCAAAGCCGGTGGTATCTCCGACCGCACTGGTACTCTCTTGGGCCAGGCTGCTGGTGGTGTTAATGGCTGATTGGATCATCTCGACGAGGGTGTCAATTTTCTCAGCAGAATGGCGACTTTGATCGGCGAGTTTGCGAATTTCCGAGGCCACCACCGCAAAGCCACGTCCCGCATCACCGGCCCGAACGGCCTCGACTGAAGCATTGAGAGCCAGCATATTGGTTTGATTGGCTAAGTCACTCACCAGGGAGGAGATCGTCCCAATGCGGCGAGTCTGCTCGTTGAGATTGTCCATTTGTTCGACTAAACCCGCCACCCGTTGTTGGAGTTCAGTGGTGCGCTCAAGGGTGCGATCGACCACCACTTCCCCATCCTTGGCCAGTTGTAGCACGTGCTGAGCTTGGTCTTGGGCGCTTTGAGCCTGTTCAGCCGAGCGTTGCGCCGAGCGACTCAGTTGTTCCATCATGGCGGTGGATTCGCTGATGGAGGCCGCCTGCTGGGATAAGCTGCGCTCTTGTTGTTCGACGGTGGCGGCCATTTCTGAGGAGGCGCTGACGACGGTTCTAACCACATCGCTGATGCGTTGAATCAGGGGTTCGGTGATCATCAGGCTCACCCCCACCGCCAGAATGGTCACCACAACGGCGGTTCCTAGGGTTCCCATGCCGATGGTGCGTAGGAGACTGTTGGAGGTGGCAAACGCATTCTCGGTTGTTGTTTCGACAATTACCATCCAGTTGAGGTCAAACATCTGTTGACCTTGAGTTAGCGGTGCAACGGCGATGAGGTAAGACTCTTGATTCGGATCGCGAATGATACCGACTTGCTCTTGATTTGTACGTCGTGCTTGTTGAATTAAGGGAGCATTTTGAAAACGGGTGATGTTGACGTTCTCCCCTTGGCTACTGATAAAAATTCGTCCTCGGGCATCGAGGACATATTCGTTGTCGCTGTCGCTACCAACAATTAGGTCTTGAAGTTCACGGACGGGAAATCGGGCCTGGACAATCCCCATGGGACTACCTGTTTCAGCGTTGAGAATGGCGGCGGAAATATAGACTGATAATTTTCCGGTTGTTGAAGCCACACGAGGAGGACTAATTAACGGCCGATCTTGAGCGAGAATAGTGCGGATACTTGCATCATCGAGCTGAGTCGTGGTGTCGCTGCCACTTGAGCGAATCATCAGTCGTCCTTGGGGATCAAACAGAGCCACACTGTCGTAGATTTGGTAAGCTTCAACGATGGTGTTGAGAAAGTCTTGTTTGTCTTGGGCGCTGGCGGCTAGCGCAATTTCAGGATTGGTGAAAATTGGCAGACGAGAAATGGCATAAAAATCACCATAGCGTTCTGATATAAATCGATTCAGTTTTCCTGAAACTTGGCTGCTATAGCCTTGTTTGTTGCTAAAAATTTGCTCGCGCCAAGACCGGTTGGTGGTGGTATAGGCGATCGCACCGACAACGATGACTGGAATGGTTCCTAACACAACGGCGATCGCCGCTGCTTTCCAGCGCAAGCCACGACTTTTGTCAAGTTTTTGGGGTTTTTGGGTTAACATTTTAAACTCACAGATTTACGAGGTGTCTGAATCGCGTTGCCGAGGGATGATAGTTGGTTTATGATTGACCGTTCATTCCTAGAATTTATGACGGTAAAATGGGGCAGGAACTTGCCAAATTTATCACTCCAGAGGCTACGTCCAGGATAACAAATTTAAGAATCCTTGATATATCGTTAACAAAACGATAGGTATGTTGATATTTATATCCTCCGACCGGTAATAAGTCACTGTCAATTCTTCATTGTTCGACCATGCCCACTCGTATTTTTGGCATCCGTCATCATGGCCCAGGATCTGCCCAAAGTTTGCACCAGGCCCTGCACCGTTGGCAACCCCAACAGATCCTCATCGAAGGACCCCCAGAAGCGGAACCCGTAACCCACCTCGCCGCCAATCGAGACCTTCAGCCTCCAGTGGCGTTACTGATTTATAGTCGAGAGCAACCCCAAACCTCGGTTTACTATCCCTTCACGGTGTTTAGCCCCGAATGGCAAGCCTTGCAATATGGGTTAAAAGCAGGGATTCCTATCCATTGGCTTGATTTACCCCAGTGCTATCACTTTGTCCTGGAACAGCAACAACGACAACCGCATCTGCCAACACCGACTAACCCGATTCAAGAACTCGCTCAAGCGGCGGGAGTGGTTCATGGCGATCGCTGGTGGGACCAGTTGATCGAACAACGCCAGCCGTCCGAGGAGCAGTTTACCGCCATCCTAGAGGCGATGACCGCTTTGCGGGAAACGGCGACCATCACCGACGGCGATCGCCTGCGAGAAGCCGCCATGCAACAGCGTTTACAACAAATTCAACGGGACTTTCCCCGAGATCGCCTAGCCGTCGTCTGTGGGGCCTGGCATAGCCCCGCCTTAGCCGTGATGCCCTCTGAGGCTGACGTCAGGACTCAATTGGAGTCGTTATTGGAGTCGTTATCAGGGTCATTATCAAAACCCTTCCCCCAACCGTTACCCGAAGTTCAAGCCACCTGGATTCCCTGGAGTTATCGACAACTGGCGGCGGGCAGTGGTTACAAAGCCGGAATGACCGCCCCCGGTTGGTATCATTACCTCTGGGAAACTCGCCATCAGCCGCCGCAACAGCGAGCCTTAGGCTGGCTAACACAGGTGGCGGGTCATTTGCGGGAGTTAGGACATTTAGCCTCCACCGCCGAGGTGATTGATGCGGTGCGTCTGGCCAACACCTTAGCCGCCTTGCGCGATCGCCCCCAACCCGGACTCGAAGACTTGCAAGACGCAGCCCAAGCGGTGATGCTCCCCGATTCAGCGTCCCTGACCTCTCAACTGCGCGATCGCCTCGAAATTAGCGATCGCCTCGGCCAAGTCCCCCACAACACCCCAACAACCCCCCTACAACAAGATTTACGGCAACAAGCCCAACAGTTGCATCTGGAGATTAGCAGCGATCTCACCGTCTTAGACTTAGATCTACGCCGTCCCCGCGATAACCAGCGATCGCAACTGTTTCACCGACTAGGATTATTAGGGATTTCCTGGGCCAGCCGGCAAGGAAATCCCGGCCTAGGGACTTTCCGAGAACTTTGGCATCTGCAATGGCAACCGAGCCTCGATGTCCAGTTAATTCAACGCTGTATCTGGGGCAGTAGCCTCGAAACCGCCGCCAACGCCTACAGTCAGTCCGAAGCCGAGGCCATCGACCATCTGCCGCCCTTAGCCGCCCTCCTCGATCGCCTCTTCCGGGCCAATCTCCCCCAAGCCATCAGCGGCATTCGCGATCGCCTAGAAACCGTCGCCAGCCAGACCCAAGATCTCAGCCAATTAGCCGCCGCCTTACCGCCCCTGGTGGGGATTTTACGCTATCGCAACCTGCAACAAACCGACGCCACAGTCATCCAACCCATCTGCGATCGCCTCATCCTACGCTGTTGCCTCAACCTTCGTGTCGCCTGCCGTCATCTCAACCCCGCCGCCGCCCGTCAGCTTGCCGAGGCTATCCTGACCGCCCACGGGGCGATCGCCCAACTCCCCGACTGTCCCCACCCATCCCGTTGGCTCAACAGCCTAGAGACCATCCTGAACGCCCCGGATAGTGCCAGTCTCTTGGCGGGTTTAAGTTGTCGTCTGTTATTGGATGCCCAATATCTAAGCCGCGATCGCGTCAGCCAACATCTCGGCTGGGTCCTCAGCCAACCAGACAACCTCGATGACACCGGCCATTGGCTCGAAGGCTTCCTACAAGGCAGTGGATTGCTCCTCGTTCACGACGATCGCCTCTTAGGGCTAATTGACCAATGGGTGCGATCGCTCCCCGAAGACCGCTTCCTCGCCGTTCTACCCCTCCTACACCGCAGTTTTGCCCCCTTCAGCCCGGCAGAACGCCGCCAAATCGGCATGAAAGTCATCTCCGATGTCCCCGGACTCCATATCAAGGAGGAACCGCCCCAGCAGCCCAGCAGCGCCGCCCTCGACCCCCACCGCAGTCGCAAGGTCTTACCCATCCTCCGACAGATTCTTGCAAAAAAAGGGCGACCCTAAAGGTACGCCCCAGTTCCCTATTGCCTGTTCCCAGTTCCGGTGTTCCCTGTTCCCTTCCCCTTACGGCATCGTCATCGGAATCAACCCATCCTCAACAACCAATTCTCGGAAGGTTCCCTGTTCGGCGAGGACTGGGACTAAATGTAAATTCCAATCCGGTTCCGTCGGTAAATCGGCCCAAGGAACCGCCAACTCTAAACACTCATTGATGGCCACCTTGACGCGGCTATTGCGGGCCGCCCAGCGATCGTGTTCCGTCGCCTGCTGCATTCGGAAGGTCTCACTGAGGAGGTTCACCGTCAGATGCGTGGCAAAGCGGTAGTTCAGAGGCGGCTGACTAGGGAGTTCCCGTAACGGCACTGGGCTGGTGTGCATGGTTTGCTGGGGATAGTACCAGAACAAATGCAGTTCCGGCGGGCAATCTTGGCCCAGTTCAATGCCGGTTTTGAAGTCTAAGCGTAGATAGAAATTCAGGTGATCTAAGCCGTACCAGAGCCGCTGTACCGGACTACTGCGGTGCATGGTTCCTCGGGACCCGCCCACATCAATACGTCCCGCGTGATCCCAATCTTGTTCATCGCCCACACCGTCAATGATGGGATGGATAAAGCTTTGGGGGCGCATATCCCCTTTGCGTTCATGGACTTCTAGGGGATGTTTAACGTTATCAGGGATGGGTTCACCTAAAGCCTTGTATAAGGCCCCGAGATGTTCTCGGAAGAGGCGATCGAACATGGCATCTTGATCCGAGGAATGTCCCTCACCAAACCACCAGAACCAATCGGAACCTTCCGCTGCATAGAGAGCTTCCCAGGCTTCAGGATTGGCCTCTTCTGTGGCTTCTGGGTGATTGGCTAGGGTTTCACGGGCCTGGCTGAGAAGATCCCAGGCTTTGTTCTTGACGGGGTCGCCAATCCAGGTGGTGAAACTTCCATCGACCCAGGACCCGCTATGGAGTGCGTCACTGGGGAGGGTTTCTGTGGGGGGGAAGCGATCGAGAAATTCTGAAACCGTGACCAGTTTGATGCCAGTTTGTTTGCTGAGAGTGCCATAGAGGGCTTCTAAGAAGGGTTTGCCATCTTGTTGATAGTATTCCCAGCAGTTCTCGCCGTCGAGGGCGATGGTGACGAGCCAGGGTTTCTCTAAGGTGGTGTTGTCTTGGTCGCGGGTGAGCGATCGCGAAATGGCTTCGAGATGGCCCACGAGATCGCTGGCCGCGGCCCGAGGATTCATGGAACTGTAGGTAAAGCCAATCAGGTCTGAGAGGCGGTGATCTCGGAAGACAATGGCCACATCTCCGGCCTCGGTTTTGAGGCGATAGGGACGATAGAGGAGTTCGGGTTCAAAGACATTGCCCGTTCCATCTCGGTGGAAGAAATGCTGTTTGGTCCACCCTAACACCGCTTCATCGGAACAAATCCAGTTAAAGCCTTGGCGGGCGATATGGGGCAAAATGGCGGGGCTGACGGACTGTTCTGAGGGCCAGAGGCCACGGGGTTCTTGGCCGAAGCGATCGCAGTAGAATTTCCAGGCCTTATGGAGATGGCGAGGGATATCGTCGGGCCATTGAAAGCGGCTTTGAGGAAGTTCCATCTCAGGAACCGCGACGCGGCCGGCGTTGGTGTCGGCTAACAGGGGCAAAATGGGATGAGTGTAGGGCGTTGTCATCACCTCCAACTGTCCCGACTTCTGCATCTGGCGATGTTGGGGAATGATGCGGCTGAGGATCTGCTTTTGTTTGGAGAAGATGCGTTGGCGATCGCCTAAACTAAAGTCCTGACCCTGTTTGAGCCAAGTGGCAATTTCGGCATCATCCCAAAATAGGGGGTCAATCCAAGCCAGGTTATGCCAGGCTAGTAAATCCCCATAATCGCGATCTTGCCAATTCTCTAAACACCAAGCGATTCCTTGTTCTTGCCGCTGGCCATAGAGTTCTCGATAGCGTGGATGGGGGTCAACTAACGTATGGTGATTGGCATCAAAAAATCGTTCCAGGATAAACTGGTGTTCCTCGCGGCTGAGTTGCTCTAGGGGCGTGAGTAAGAGTTTGAGATAGGGATCGAGGGCTTTACCGGAAATATAATCCTCAATCTGCAAGATCAGGGATGGAACCAGGTTAACGGTTTGGTGCAGTTTCGGGAACTGTTCGAGGAGTAACACCAAATCCAGATAGTCCTTCGTCCCATGCAAACGCACCCAGGGCAGGCGATACTGTTCACAATCGGGGGTACTCGCCGCCCGACTTTTGTAGAGCGGCTGGTGCTGGTGCCAGACAAAGGCAACGTAAAGAGGATGTGACATACTTTTCCTGATTTCCTGAGTGGCCGTGACGGGAACCTTCAGGGTGATTGTATCAGGGCGATCGCCATCCGAGATGTCGCACAGGAAACAGCCCCTCCAACATCAATCCCACATCAAAAAGCCGAAGAACTCGTCTTCGGCTACTGGAGGTCGAGATCAAACCCGCCAAGTTACATGACTTGTTCGACTTCGGCAATTTCGGGGATATATTCCCGCAGGCGACGTTCAATGCCCATTTTCAGGGTCATGGCTGAACTGGGGCAAGAGCCACAAGCACCTTGGAGGCGTAGTTGGACAATGGGACCTTCAATCTCCATCAGCTCGACGTTGCCGCCATCCGCCATCAGGTAAGGACGCAGTTCGTCTAACACTTTTTCGACGTTCTCTTTTGTGAGTGCCAGGGTTTCCATAATTGATGCCTTAATGATACCGTTCAGATGTTCTTGCAGATGTTGGTGAACTGAGATGACTAAGTTCACAATTGTTCGTATTGTACCGTTTTTTGCTCAACTCTGTAACTGGCGATCGCCAACCGATGAACCTGTTATCCTGGAGTGAGCGATCGTAATCCCCCAACCCATCACCCCGTTATTAGGATGAGTCAAGAGAGTAGCAGCAAGAAACTGGCCCGAGACCTGAAACGCCACATTCTCATTCTCGGCAGTTTCCTCGCCGTCATGTGGGGCGTTCATCTCATCAATCAATTTCTCTTTGCCGGTTCCCTCAACAGTTTCGGAGTCTCTCCCCGCAACCCCAACAGCCTGCGGGGAATTGTCTTGATGCCTTTTCTTCACGGCAGTTTTGCCCACATTCTCTCAAATACCATCTCCTTCCTCGTCTTAGGCTGGCTGGTACTCATTCGCGGCACTCGTCATTTTCTCTGGGTAACCCTCATCGCCACGCTCGTTAGTGGCTTAGGAATCTGGTTTTTTGGCTCAGCGGGAATCCACATCGGGGCCAGTGGCGTCATCTTTGGCTATTTAGGGTTTCTGTTGCTTCATGGACTCTTTGAACGTAGCTTACCCTCGATTGCCCTCTCGCTCCTCGTGATGTTCTTCTATGGCAGCCTGATTTGGGGCATTTTCCCCGGAGATCCCAGAATTTCCTGGGAGGGCCATCTCTTTGGTTTTATCGGCGGCGTCTTCGCTGCTAAATTTTTAGCACGCAAGTCGAGAAGAATCCGCAACGATGGCTAAGAGAACGCAGAAGTTCCCCCACCTGCTCGGTTCAAAATGGACAGCCATGCAGAAAACCTGGGGCTGGCGACATTTTCAGGTCGTCAGTCGCAAGAACGAAGCCGGCTTTGTCTTCGCCGAACTCATGGCCTCGTGTGATTCACAAGTCCGCTTTTGGCTCAATGCCAAGGTCCTGAAAAACCGCAATCAATGGCAACCGGGTTGGAAATCTCTCCAGGAACAAATGGAGGTCGAGATTCCCGACGACGTGGAAATTCTCGACGATTTTTAAAGCAATAGACAATCCAAGATAGACGTTAAAAGAAAGTGTAATTCTCTATATGGATAAAGTTCAGACACGTCAAACGTCCTAATTATTCATTCACAAAAGCCCACCCTCTCCTCCCAGCAAGGATTAAGGCTGGGTTCCCCCTATTCCGGCGTTCCCTCTTGCCT
>SIHH01000141.1 GCA_004299065.1 Phormidium sp. SL48-SHIP
AGGGAACAGGGAACAGGGAACAGGGAACAGGGAACAGGGAACAGAGTTCGTTCCTAAAGGGCCTGGGCGCGTAACCAAGCCACCGGCAAACAGAGGGCCTTGCGCCAACCTGGAACATAAGCCCGCTGCTCAAACACGTTATAGTGATTGCGCTCAATCTCCGTCAGAATATTGCTGTAGAGAATCGTCGCCGCCCAAACTGGGAGACGAGCATCAGGACTCAGGTCACTAATCCCCTGTTCCGCCTCCAGATAATACTTACGAGCCCGTTGAATTTGGAACTGCATTAGAGCTTGCCAACGCTCATCCGTGACCCCTTCTAATAAATCCCGTTCCGTATAGTCAAACAGAGCCAAATCCTCTAAGGGGAGATAAATCCGCCCCCGTCGGGCATCTTCCCCCACATCCCGCAAGATATTCGTCAACTGATTCGCAATCCCCAGGGCGATCGCCTCCTGAGTCGGATGATAGGGGCCATCAGCCCAGGGCGCCGTTGACGCGGTGCGGTTAATGCCCATCACGGATTCTGACATCAGGCCCACCGTTCCCGCCACTCGGTAACAGTAGAGTTTCAGCTCCTCGAAGGTCTCATAACGACTGCGATAGAGGTCCATCCGCTGGCCCTCTATCATGTCCCGGAACGGCTGAATGTCCAGAGGAAATCGTTGTAGGGTATCCGTCAACGTCAAATCCAACTCATCCTGCGGATTCCCCGCAAAAATCGCTTCTAAACGGGCCTCCCACTGATCGAGGGTTTCTGGGGTCGTTTGCTTCGCGTCGGGGCCATCAACCAGCTCATCAGTTCGGCGACACCAGACATAAATTGCCCAGATGGCGCGGCGTTTGGCTTCGGACATCAACCGCGTTCCCAAATAGAACGTTTTGGAATACTTGGCGGTGATTTGACGGCATTCCTCGTAAGCCTCCTCAAGTGACAGGCGCATGGTGACCTTGGGCGGGGATTTAGGCAGTTGCAGCATTCGTCGCAGGCTCGACAGTCAAAGATTGGGCAGAAGTTTCCAGAGTGGAACCGTGGGTTTGGAGATCGGTATCGATCGCCTGCGCTGTCAGCTTACCAGAAAGCACAGCACCTTCCATACTCCCGAGATACTGTTGCAGGGTGAAATCCCCAGCCAAATAAAAGTTCTCAACAGGAGTCCGTTGCACGGGGCGATGTTGCTGACGACCGGGGGTCGCCTTATACACTGAGCGGGGCGTCTTCACCACATGAGACTTCAACAGGGTCGCCGGAGACTCACCCCCAAAATGTTGAGGGAACAGTTGTTCCAACTCCGCTAAGGTGGCGGCCACAATTTCCTCGTCGGATTTACCAATCCAGTCCTCGGCCGGGGCCAACACCAACTCCAACATGGATTGATCTCGATCGGCATACTCCCGACAGGTATTGCTCATGTCAGCATACACGCTTAACAGGTCCGAACGGGAGAACAACAGATGATCAATGTCGGTGAGTTTGCGATCGAACCACAGATGTAGGTTAATCACCGGAACCCCCTCAAGTCCATCGAGTTGCTTGAAGTAATCCAAGCCTCGCCAGGGGTCCGGAAGTAGTAGCTTCAAGGGGTCAACGGGCATCGCTGAGACATAAATATCCGCGTCTAGCACCTCATCAGCAGCCCCATTTAAGCCCCGAATCAGGAAGTTCTCGACGCTTCCGTCGTCTTTGAGTTGAATCTGTTTTAGGGGCGCATTCAGCCGCACCTGGCCCCCGCGTGCTTCAATATACTCGACTAATGGCTCACATAGCCGTTCTGTGGGAGAACCATCGAGAAATGCCATTTTTGAACCGTTTTTCTCCTGTAAAAAACGATTCAATGCTGTCAAAATAATGGTCGCTGAAATTTCATCGGGATTGATGAAATTCAACGCTTTGGACATGGCAATAAAGACTTCTTTTTCAACCCGTTCAGGGACGTTTTGACGCTTTAACCATTCTGAGAAGGAATACTGGTCCATCTCCTCGACATAGCGCTGTCCTTGCACGATCGCCGGCAGTAAGCCAATCCCAAAGCGAATTTTCTCGCCCCAGGTCAACATATCGTTGTTACGCAGAATGGCCACCAGACCATTCACTGGAGCCGGGAGATCTGGAAAATCGAAGCGTGAGTAAGTTCCCGGAGTTTCCGGTTGATTGAAGATCATCGTGTGTTCTTTCCACTGAAGACGATCTTCAATCTCAAGTTCTTTAAACAGTTGCAACATATTGGGGTAGGCCCCGAAAAAGATATGTAGCCCCGTCTCATACCAATCCCCATCTTCGTCCTTCCAGGCGGCGATTTTGCCCCCGAGGACATCGCGGCGCTCTAAGACGATGGGGGTATGACCCCGATCGACGAGATATTTGGCACAAGATAGTCCTGCTAAACCGGCTCCGGCGATCGCAACTCGCATTAACGTTACTAACCTCTCCGTAACTTAACAATTTGCCCGATTCTCATTATATGTTGCAATCCGTTACAAATCACGGAAAAAGCGACACCGAGAGCAAAAAATCCTGAAAAGGGTTCCACCGAACCCCCTGCGAACTGGATTGAACAGCAAGATTGATCAAAATTTAGGGGTGAGCCGAGTCAGCTATCCGGATTTAGCCAAGTCCCGAGTGAAGCTATACATAAGTAGATCTACGGATCTCGGATCGCCACCTCTCGGACAGAATCTGGTCACTATGGTTACCTCCACCCCCATCACCCGCACCGCTCCTAACTCCCAGAAGCACCTGAATGAAACCTGTCGCCTCTGGGAGCAAGAATGTCTGCGAGCCTGGTTAGAGATGAAACAGGACATCGCCCAAGTTCAGCAAGACTCAATCAAGCTCAACCGAGTCCACCCCGCCCCACAACATCCGCAGTCTCAAAGTTTTAGTCATATCAGATAGGACTAAAACATAAGCTAAAACGACTTACTGGAGAGGGGTTTAGTCTTTTTCGCTGTTGATGAGTAACTGTCAATTTTAAATCGCCAGTCATTGATCATCAACGGGCCATTAGCCGTCGCTGTCGCGGCGTCGTAAAATCACAGCATGGCGAGTCGCTTGGGTTTCAGGAGTCACAAACCCATCAATCGTGACCAACTCAAACCCTGATAATCCCTGCTGTAAATCCTGCTGTTCCTCATCGCGCCATTGGCCGCGATACAGCACCACCCAGCCGCCGGGTTTCAACCAGGGCTGAACATAGCGCAGACAAACCGAGGGAGAGGCGACGGCTCGCAACAGTCCGACATCATAACTCCCGCGATAGGGACGTAACGCCCCCAGCGTCTCAGCGCGGCCCGCGATCGCCTCCGTCTGAGACAATCCCAAATGGGCGATCGCCGCCTGAAGAAAGCGTACCTTCTTCTGAGTCGAATCCACGAGCGTGAACGACCAATCGGGGCGGGCGATCGCCAAAGGAATCCCCGGAAAACCGCCACCAGAGCCAATATCCACCACCCGAGGCTGAGGCGGTAACGAGAACTCACCCCGTAGAAACGGCGCCACCCCCCGCAACGAATCCCAGAGATGTTTCTCCCAAAAATCCAGCGGCTCCAGAATACGGGTGAGATTCACCTGACGATTTCCTTGCACCACCGCCTCATAAAAGCGTTGAAACTGGGCCATAATCTCAGGAGTCACAACCCCCTCTAACCCCCTCTCCCACCCCGAAACGGGCAGAGAGGAGGTTGTATCATCATCAACGAGATTAAACTCAAGCATTAAGACCTAAAACGGGATATCATCCGACAACGGTTCATCAGGCGAGGGGGCCGGAGCCGCTGGATTCATCGGTGGATTCGCCGGTGCATTCATTGGCGTCACCGGAGTTGGCGCAGGAACCGCCGCCGTCGGCGCCGGGGCCATTCCAGACGAACCCGCCGCCGCGCGATCGAGAATATGAATCCGTTGCGCCGTCACCTCCGCCCGTTTCTCCCGGAACCCCTCAGGGCGATCAAACACAACCATTCCCAAACGTCCCTCAATCACCACGCGATCGCCGCAATGGAAATTCTCTTGAACCGCCTCAGCCAGCCTACGCCAGGCCACCACCTTCAGCGTCTCAGGAGGATCACCATCCCGCAGAGGATCAATCTGCACCAGCAACTCCGTAATCGCCGTTTGATTATCACTCGTATATCGCAGTTGCGGATCTTGGACAATCTCCGCCATCAAAATACAGGTATTCATTACACTAAACTCTTCAAAATTGCGGACATCCCGAGAGCGACCCAAGGCAGCGAGGCGAGGAACCGCTAACCCAAGACTGGGGTCGTGGTTGTCCTCAGCCTACTAGCTTACCTCAGTTTGCCGACGGCCAGAAGCAGCTAAATCTCATCAAGGGGTAAGTTTTGTCCCCCCTGTTGCTGTTCAACAAACTTCTGAATGCGACTGCGATAATCCAAGAGAATCTGATCAACCCAATCGCGATCGTCCCCGTTCGCAAAAATATGCACCACAGGCTCACCCGCATCCGGTAACACCAACACCCAGTTATCCGACTGGGGTTCACAAACTTTCACCCCATCCGTTAACTCAATGCGATCGGCCGAATGAGTTTCCACCATATGGCGCATCAGCGCCCCTTTCGCCGTCCAAGGACAACGAATCGTCTGACAGCGGTGATACACACGGGGGAGTTCCGCGCGAATCTGTCCGAGCGATCGCCCTTGCAGGGTTTCCATCTCAATCAACTTCGCGATCGAGAACATCGCATCAAAACCGGGGTGTAACTGCGGGAAAATAAAGCCCATTTCCCCACTTCCCCCCAAGACCACATTGGGATTCGTATGACAGGCCTCCATCAACGCCGTCGGATTCGCCTTAGTGCGAATCACCTGACCATCATGACGACGAGCAATCTGTTCAACCGCACTCGAGGTATGCACCGGAACCACCACCGTTCCCCGAGGATGAGCCGTCAAGATCATATTGACCATAAACGCCGTCAGTTGTTCAGCCCGAATCGGCAGTCCCGACTCATCCACGAGAATAAACTGCTCCCCATTCGCCGACACCTGAGCGCCAAAATTCGCCCGCAAGGCTTCCACCACCTGGCCCAACTGCGTCAACAAAGTCTCCCGTTCTTCATTCGCCAGGGCCATCTGATTGAGACTCGCATTGAGGACCACCGCATCACTACCAAACTTCGCCAACAACATCGGTAGAATCGCCCCCGACACCGCATAAGCGTAGTCAATGACGATTTTACTGTTGCTGTGGCGAATCGCCTCGACATTGAGCAATTTCTCAAAGCCCGTGCTGTACATCTCCAACACCTGACTCGGATAGGTCATATCGCCAATTTCGGCAATTTGCGCCCGTCTGAGATCCTCCTTAAAATAAGCGCCCTCAATTTTCTTCTCTTTCGACTTGGTGATATTAATGCCATTGGCATCAAAAAACTCAATCAGAATCGAATCCGAGCGATCCGGGTGAATGCGAACATGAATCCCACCGGCGATAGTTGGCCGAGAGGTCATCCCATTGCGGGAGGCGCGAGCAAACGATCGCGACAGAGGAATCGCCGTCGCCTGTAAGTTCTGCACATTCACCCCAACGGACATAATGCCCGCAATCAGCGATCGCGATACCATACGCGAAATACTGCGCTGATCTCGCGACACCACCACCTGTTCCCCTTGCTTGAGGCTCGACCCATAGGCGGCCCCCAACTTAACCGCAAATTCCGGGGTGATATCGATATTGGCTAAACCACTGACCCCTCGTTGTCCAAAGAGATTCCGCCGCGCCGTTTGTCCCCAAATCAAGTTCATATTCAAAATTGCCCCCGACTCGACCTTCTTGCTCGGCCAAATGCGCACTCCGGGGCTAATCTGAGCTTCTTCCCCAATAGTGGATAACGGTCCCACCACGGCCCCTTCTAGGATATGCGCCCGGCGATCGACCCGAGTCCCCCGACAAATCGTACAGGCCCTTAAATGCACTTCATCGCCAATAATGGCACCATTCCAAATGATCGGCCGTTTGAGATCCGCATCAGCGCCAATGGTGACGTTATCCCCAATGACAGTTCCCGGTTCGATATTGGTACGAGGACCAATGCGGCAATTTTCGCCAATCAGAACCGGCGCCTTAATCTTGACACTGTCGTCGATGAACGAGTTTTGTCCAACCCAAACCCCGGATTCGCGTTCTTCATAGGGATAGGTCATCTGAACTTTACGGTTCAAAGCATCATACTGAGCCTCACGATAGGCTTCGAGATGGCCCACATCACACCAATAGGCCTCGGCGATGTACCCATAAAGGGGTTCTCCTTTATCTAAAAGCGTCGGAAATAAGTCTTTGGAGAAGTCACATTCTTGGTTTTGAGGCAGATACTGGAGAACTTCGGGTTCTAAGATGTAAGTCCCCGTGTTGACGGTATCGGAGAAAATCTCAGAAGCCGAGGGTTTCTCTAGGAAGCGGACAATCCGCTGCTGTTCATCGGTAATCACCACCCCAAACTCGATGGGGTTGGGGACGTGTTTGAGAACCAGGGTGGCTTTAGAGCCTTTTTCCCGGTGGAAGGCGATCGCCTCTTTGAGATCAAAGTCAGTGATCGCATCACCGCTGATGACCACAAAGGTATCATCGAGCAAGTCTTCAACGTTCTTGACACAGCCCGCGGTTCCCAGAGGTTGTTCTTCTTCAACCGCATAGGTCATCTGAACGCCAAAATCTTTCCCATCCTGGAAATAATCCCGCATCACATCGGGGAGATAATGAACCGTTGCAATAACTTCTGTAATGTCGTGACGGGTGAGAAGATTGAGGATATGCTCGGCGATGGGGCGATTTAGGATTGGCACCATCGGCTTGGGAAGGTCACAAGTCAGGGGACGTAGGCGTGTTCCTGATCCTCCGGCCATTAACACTGCTCGCATAAGCACTCCTTATTATTAAATTACGTTTTTATCCAAATCATACAGTTTCTGGGCAGTCCTGAGGAATGGTCACTCAACGGTCCCCCCTGATTAGCCATACTCTAACTAACCGAGTGGGTGGGATCTGCCTTAAGAACGTCAAACTGAGTGATCAAGTTGGGATATCAAAGTGGGTATTCAGCCGTTTAAAGGGACGATTGATGCGTCCCGCCGGCAATGATTGTGGTTATCGTTGAATTTTAGAGTTCTGTCTGCCTCCTAGACTACCATGAGGCTCAGGTCTCTGGGCAAACCCCGCTCTCGGCGGCGATTGCCCGTTCGTAAAGCTGTCCGGCCCGTTCCCAGGTAAACTGCTCCTGGACATAGGCGCGTCCGTTGCGGGAGAGGTCTTGACGCAGAGATTCGTTGTCAAACAGATGCGCGATCGCCTGCACGTACTCCTCCACGTGATTGGCCCGCAAGGCCCGTCGAGGTTGGCTCTCGTCGTCCACCTGCAAGCCTTCTAACGCCGCATCACTCCCGACAATTGGTGTTCCCGCCGCCATCGCTTCGAGGGTTTTATTTTTAATCCCATAGCCAATCCGCATCGACACCACACAAACCGTCGCCTCATGGAGATAGTCGGACATCGAGGGAACTCGTCCGGTTACAGTGACACCGGAAACCGTGGCGAGTTGTTGCACTTCGGGAACGGGATTCGATCCCACCAGGGTAAGCGTCGTGTCGGGATAGCGCGATCGCACCTGAGGATAAATCTCCTTGACTAAAAAGGTCACTGCGTCGATGTTAGCGATATTGTCCATCGCGCCGACAAAGATGAGGCGATGACCGCCGGGATCATGCGATCGCATGGGAAACAACTCCACATCTACCCCATTGGGAATCACCATAATGCAACTATCGGGATTAAACTGTTTCATCTGAGCGCCATCTTCAGGGGTTGTGACGACGATATGACTAAATTTCTGACAATAGCGATTCTCATAACGGTACAGAAGGGGTAAATTGAGGCGATCGCGCAGGGGACGTTCAGCGGTTTCGGTTTCGAGTTGTTGGCGACAGGTACCAAAAATGGAACTATGGACATTGACGAGTGTTTTGAGGCGATCGCCCCAACGAGGCCGAACAAACGTTTCATTGACGCTATGTTCACAGGTGATCACGTCATAGTTTCCTGACGCCACCGCCTCATCGACCCAAGTTTGCATCTCCCGCGAGTAATAGGACAACACACTCGGCGGCGTTCCCCCCAAAAAAAAGCCACTAAAGCGGCGCACTTTCCGCAACAGACTCTTGTCTACAATCGGTGGACGCTCAAACACGACCAACTCGCTCACATAGCCGCGCAAAGCCTCAATCTCGTCATCCGTCACCCCCTCCTGACGTTGTGTGACCACGGTAACCCGATGATACTGATTTAAATACTTCAATAAATTAAAGGTTCGCACTTGGGTTCCGCCCCGACTTGGCGGATAGGGAAAGGTCGCCGACAAACTCAAAACGTTCATAGTAATGGAAGGGTTAAAGGGTCACCTCTATGGTATCAGGGGGGTCTCAGGGGGGTCTCAGGGGGGCGAAAGGAAAGCGAGACTAGGGACTAGAGAACGGGAATGAGTTAGTGGTGGATGAGTTCGCCCATTTGTACCGTCCATAAGCTGGCATAAATTCCCGATTGTTGCACCAGTTGCTCGTGGGAGCCTTGCTCCACAATTTCGCCGCGATCCATGACATAAATACAGTCTGCATTGCGGATGGTACTGAGTCGGTGTGCGATCGCGATCGTGGTGCGATTCTCGGTAATATGATCGAGGGAGCGCTGAATCGCCGCTTCGGTTTCATTGTCCACCGCTGAAGTGGCTTCATCTAAAATCAAAATGGGAGGATTTTTGAGGATCGCTCGGGCGATCGCCAACCGTTGTCGTTGTCCTCCTGAGAGTTTTTGACCCCGCTCGCCAATGGTGGTTTGATATCCTTGGGGTAACTCGGAAATAAAACGATGGGCTTCAGCGATCGTCGCCGCCGCAACCACATCGTCATCCGTCGCCTCAAAACTCCCATAACGGATATTCTCAGCCACAGTTCCATGAAACAAAAATACTTCCTGACTGACTAAACCAATAGCACGTCGTAAGTCAGCTAAGCGGATTTCTTGGATATCTAAACCATCGAGAGTAATGCGCCCCGATTTAATTTCATAAAGTCGCAACAATAGCTTGACAATTGTGCTTTTTCCTGATCCAGTTGCGCCCACAACAGCGATGGTTTGTCCCGCCGCAACGGAGAGAGAGAAATTCTCAATGACCGGTTGGCGATCGTGGTAGCCAAAGGTGACTGAGTCGAGAGAAATATCCCCCTTAACTTGTTCAACGGGTAAAGGAGTTGAGCCAGGATGTCGAGTAATGGGAGTATCGAGGAGTTTGAACAGTCGTCGGGTTGAGGCCTGCGATCGCTGATACAAGTCTAAGGTTTCCCCCAAACGAGTGAGAGGCCACAATAACCGTTGAGTGAGAAACACCATCGTACTGTAGGTTCCCACCGCTAGATTTCCCGCTGCGGCGTCTAACCCACCGAGTAACAAAATCGCCGTGAACCCCACTAAAATGATAATCCGAATCAGTGGAACAAACGCCGCACTGAGGGCGATCGCCCGCCGATTCGTGCGAGAATACTCATGACTGAGTTGGTTAATTCGCTCCGCTTCATACTCTTCTGCTGTAAAACTTTTAATCGTCGTAATTCCCGTCAAATTATTGGATAACTGGGAATTAAGATCACTCACCGTTTCACGAACAGCAGAGTAACGCGGTGCAAGACGTTTCTGGAAACTAATAGAACCCCAAAGAATAAAAGGAATGGGTAGCAATGCCAACAGAGCAACATTCGGAGTTAAAATCACAAATGCTCCCCCAATCACAATCACAGTCGTTAGAACTTGTAATACTTCATTCGCACCGCGATCTAAAAACCGCTCTAACTGGTTAATATCATCATTCAGAACCGCCATCAACGCGCCGGTACTGCGTTCTTCAAAAAACGACAGTTCCATCTGTTGTAAATGACGATAGCCATCGAGACGGAAATCATGTTGAATCGTCTGGGCTAAGTTGCGCCACAGCCGCTGATAGGCATATTCAAACAGAGACTCAAACCCCCAAATCACAAAGCTCAACAGGGATAAGACCACCAGTTGCGCCAAAATTGATTCGATGCCCAAACTCGCTAAAAAGGAGTCTTCTTGCTGAACTACAATATCCACCGCCAAGCCAATTAAAGCCGGAGGAGCTAGGTCAAAAATCTTATTGAGTACGGAACAAGTTGCAGCTTTCCAAATATCTTTTTGATAGGAATGAGCATATTGAAGCAGGCGTTGGAATGGATGTTTCTTAGAAACAGGCATCAGTGTAAATCAACAATTAATAATTAACAATTTGCGCTGAATAATTTGAATGATACGGAATCCGGTTAGAT
>SIHH01000503.1 GCA_004299065.1 Phormidium sp. SL48-SHIP
GAACTGGGCCTCCCCGACCTCATCGCCCACAGCGACGACCACTATCTCGACCTCGCCGTCCAACTGGCGCAAAATCCCCAATGGCGACAGGCCAAACAGCAACAACTCCAAACCGCCATGGCCCAAACCCCGCCCTTCCTAGACAGTCGCGCCTTCAGCCAGAAAATCGCCCAAGTGCTGCAAGACCTCGTCCAAGGTCACCCCAGCGACGCCCCCACCCCCCCCAGCAACGACGACCATCCCAGCAGCCAAGCCTTCATCAACCGCACCATCGGCTGTTGCAACATCTACTACATCGACCCCAGCGAACAGCCCATCATCGAAGAATTGCGGCAACTGCGGCGGCAACTGGTCGACCACTGGCTCACCCTGCCCAGCGACCAAACCTCTCTAGCATACAACAGCGAAATTGGCAAGGCATTTAAAGCCATCTTAAAAAGTAACCTGCAAAGCGAACCCCTCACCCCCGAGGAACAGCAGTATCGCCAACAGTTAACCGAACAAGGCGCAGGACTGGCCACCCCCCAGGCCCTCAACGCCCTCATGGGAGCCATGCTCTACTACCCCGCCGACGAAATGAAAGTGCGGGATGCCCAAACCCGGCTCCCAGACTGGCTCTACCCCGACTACGCCGCCGTCTTCGAGAGCGAGCCAACCTCCGAACCTGAGCTGCCAACCCCTCCAACCCAACCCAGCCCTCAACCCACCACTCCCGTTGGCGTCACCGCCCCCCAAGCCTTCGCCCCCAACTTCCTCCAGGAGTTGCA
Source organism: Phormidium sp. SL48-SHIP (assembly GCA_004299065.1). Lineage (GTDB taxonomy): Bacteria > Cyanobacteriota > Cyanobacteriia > Cyanobacteriales > Geitlerinemataceae > Sodalinema. Next base: position 768 of record SIHH01000503.1, read on the forward strand.
AGCCGCCCTCAACCAATACGCCGCCGACCCCAGCAACAGCGAGGTCATCCTCAAACTGCGCAACCTGCGCCACCAACTGATTCTCACCCTCGCCAGTCAGCCCTTAGCGGCCGTCGCCCAACAGTACCAGGGTGACTTTGGTCGAGTCTACAAACAACTCCTACGCAGTGGCTTCCAGAAACAGCCCCTCGCCGACATCGAAGTGCAAACCCGGCAAAACCTCTCAGAAGCCTGGAAAAACCGCCACCATCAGGAAGTCAACGCCATGATGGGGCTATTCCTCTACTTCCCGCCGGGAACGATGAAAATCCAAGACCCCAGCCGCCTCCCCGACTGGCTCTATGGAGACTATCAAGCGGTCTTTGAAGCGGCCCTACCCGCCGACGGCGTTCCCAAAGCCGTCTCCAGCGAGCAATTACCGCCACCCCAAGCCACCGCCGCCACCACGCCTCCCCTGCCAGACTATCCCGTGGCCAGTGCCAACTTCCTCAATCGCCTCTTGGGAACCGTGAATCTCTATCAAATCGACCCCAACGATGCCACAGTCCTCGGAGAATTGCGCCAAATTCGCCGTCAGTTTGTGGACCATTGGCT
>SIHH01000504.1 GCA_004299065.1 Phormidium sp. SL48-SHIP
AATTCGAACCACGGCCGGGGATAAAATTGCCCAATGCATGGGTCCCGCCTACGGGCAACACATGTCTAGTTTCAGAGCTGAAAGTTATGGGCTACTCTCAGTGTGCTATTTCTTATGCCGTATCATTGTGGCTACGACAACAACATCACCAGTACCACCAAAGATACCTATCATGACTGATAACCAATCCCTGGTTGATCGCATGGCCAAGCATAAGTCGGCAAAATACCCCACACCCAACACGTCTCTCGAACCCGACTGGGACGTCAGTGCAACCATCTCAATGCTTTGGAAGAGACACAATCTCGATTTGGCAATTCGTTGGATTGCCTCCCACCAAGACCAACATAATACCAACGAACCTCTCAGCCAAGGCGCTCGCCTCAACATCGAAGCAGACAAACTAGCGGGGCAATTTCAACAACAGTATCGCAGAGAACGCCCATATGGGCCCCTCCTCCCCGCAGCCCACGTCGAGTTAAGGATCAACAATATTCCGATTCACGGCCGATATAAAACTAGGATTCGAGAAGCTTACAGCATCCCACCCCTAATGCAGTACGAACGCCACCGATTCGATTGGAGCCATGCCACACAAGCAAACATTGATTGGACTACCTTCAGACGCACTATTGGGAAATTTAGAGCCCACAAGTCCACTGTCCACAAGCACATATTCTACCTAAGCCCGACGGGACATCGAGCACATCGTAACAATCATCACCTACCCGCCTCGTGCCCTCGATGCGACTGTCCGTTTGAAGATAATCACCACGTCCTTCGTTGCCCCGATCCTGCCGTTGCCCAATGGAGAGAACAAACCTTCCCAGAGATTAAAAAAGCAATCCAAAAGAGCAAGACAAGCCATTCTGACCCTCAATTACTACGCATTCTACGAGAGGGCATACAAAATTGGTTTGACCAAGCCCCCTTGCTCTGTCCCAACCAATACCCACCGGCATACCGACAATTGGTTCAGGACCAAAATTTGATTGGATGGTCCCATGTATGGCGTGGCAGATTCAGCCACGAATGGGGGAAACTTGCTGAGACATATTTTCGCAACAACCCATTGATACCCTCATCGCACACAGGATTGTCATGGATTCAAGTCGTTTCCACACATCTCCTCAAATCTTGGTTAGACCTGTGGCAAAGTCGTAACAAAATACGCCATTCGACAAACCAAGCCCTGTCCCAGTCGGTCCGCCTCACCAAAGTTCAATCCGAAATCCGAGAAATTTATGCCAACCGATATCACATGCACCCATTGGACCGCCACATACTCTACAGCTCTGCAGCAGCACACTTCACCATACACCCCAAAGTCCAGTCGCAAGAGTCCTGGTTAGCTACGTTT
>SIHH01000142.1 GCA_004299065.1 Phormidium sp. SL48-SHIP
AACTCAGATATAAAAAAATGCGCAGCCTAGATGTTTGGCTCCGCGCCGCCCGCACCGGGGCGGCGGAGCCGAGTCTACTCAGGCTAAAATCGAACGATTTAAACTTGAATATCTGACTCAATTGACTTAAGTATAGCCTCAAAAGCAAGCTGCTGTCAAGGTCTTTTTGCTCCTTATTTGTAACAAAATCTAACGGATTTGGCTTAGCGTAATTGGGAGGAACGAACTAATAGGAGAATGCCGGCACTGAGGGCAATGATGGTCGGAAGCCAACCGGCGAGCCAGGGGGGGATAATCTGACTTAAACCGAGGGCATCGCCAAGAGACATTAAGAGGTAATAGCCGAAGATGACGAGGACGCTAATGCCGAAGCCTCGGGAGGCGCTAGTGCGTTGGGGCTTAGTTCCGAGGGCGGAGCCGACTAAGCCAAAGGCGATACAGGCGAAGGGAATGGCAAAGCGTTGTTGAATACGAATTTCGAGGCGGCGAACTTTATCCTCTCGTCCACTGTTTTTGAGGATTTCCAAACGGGCCATGGCCTGAGCCAAATTCATTTGGGGGTAATCGCGATCTTGGGCTAACTCTAAAGGTGCGCGAGGGAGGGGATAACGATGTTGATCAAACTTGGCGATATTGACATAGGAGCCATCGGGGGCGATCGCATAGCTTTTGACCTCAAAGAAATCCCAGACATTACTGGTGGGGTTCCAGGTGGCGGACTCGGCGAAGATGAGGCGATCGAAACTCGGTTCTGAGCGATCGAGAACAATCACCCCATACATTCGCTCTTCCTCCCGGTTAAAGGTTTCGGCATAAAACAAGCGTACAAGCGTATCATCTTGAACCGCCTCTCCCCGTGTTAAGCGACCAATCTCGGGATAGAGGGTATTGCGTTCAAAGAGAATTGTATCTTGAGAGCGAACGGCACGATTGAAGAGCAATTCCGCTTGATAGAGGCTTTCAGGAACCACCACCTGATCAAACGTAAAGGTAATGAGTGTGATCAACAGGCCAAAGATGAGGGCCGGACGAACGGTGCGGGTTAGGCTGACGCCGCAACTGCGTAACGCCACCAGTTCACTGTCGCTTGAGAGTCGTGAGTAGGCGATGAGGGTTCCCAGGAGCATGGCCATGGGAAATGACAGGGAAATATAGTAGGGCAGTTGTAGTAGAAAGACCTGTAAGGCAATCTCAAAGGAGATATTGGCGTTCGTAATTTGGCGCACTAACTCGAAGACAATCCCCACTGCAATCCCAATCGATGAAAACGCTCCCACCCCAAACAGAAAGGGGGGAAGCGTCTCACTGATGATATAGCGATCCATGATCGAAAGTCCGGGGATGAGACCTCCGATGCGAAAGGGTAAAGACTTCATGGGTGGGTTGCTTGAGTGGCGCCGTGGTGGGTTCGGCCAGTTGAGGGATGAGATGACGGCTCTCAACTGGCTGTGGGGCTATTGTGGGGCCTCGTTTTCGAGATATTCAGGACGAGGCGTGATCGCCCCAAAGCGATCGAGGGGCCAGAATCGAGCGACAGCGCGGCCGACGACTAAATCTTGGGGGACAAATCCCCAATAATGGCTGTCATAGCTATTATTGCGGTTGTCACCGAGAACCAGATAATGGTCGTCTGGGACTGATACCGGTCCATAGACGTAGTCCGGTGGAGCGTAGAGATAGTTCTCTTGGAGCGGTTCATCGTTGACCCAGACCACCCCATCGCGGACTTCGATTTTATCACCCGGTAAACCAATGACCCGTTTAATGAAGGCATCCTTAAACTGCTCTCGCAGATGTTCGGTGGGATTGAAGACGATAATGTCGCCGCGTGTAATCTCCCGAAAATGGTGGCTGACTTTGTCGATGATGAGGCGATCGTTGATATCAAGCGTCGGCTGCATCGAGCCGGAGGGGATATAGCGAGCTTCTGCGACGAAGGTGCGAATCCCCAGAGCGAGGATAGCACTGATGCCGAAGGTTTTTAGGGCTTCAACCCAGGGGTTTTCTCCATGACGATTTGAGGTCATAGTATTTCAGTGAGGCACAGAGTGTAGAACCGAAGACATCCAAGTCTTGAGGGCTTAAGATTTGCTTAAGACAACACGAGACGGCGTCCATCCTCCAGTATAGTCTGAAGTCGAAGCTGTCCTGTTTACTCTAGGTTCCATGTCTCAAACTGTCCCTCTACTCATCCGCAACGCCCAAGTTCTCATGTCCGACGATCGCCTAGCGGTTGCCGATGTGTTCGTCGAGCAGGGGCGCATTGTTGCCGTGGAGCCTGAGTTGGCGGCCCCAGACGGGGAGTTTCGCGAGATTAACGCTGAGGGATTAACCCTGTTACCGGGGGTAATTGATCCTCAGGTGCATTTCCGGGAACCGGGGTTGGAGTATAAGGAAGATTTGTTTACGGCCAGTTGTGCCTGTGCCAAGGGGGGGGTCACGTCCTTTTTGGAGATGCCCAACACCAAGCCTTTGACGATCACCCAGGCGGCGTTGGATCAGAAGTTGGCTCTAGCGGCGCAGAAGTGTTTGGTGAATTACGGCTTCTTTATCGGGGCGACGGAGGAGAATCTGCCCGATTTGCGGGAGGCGAACCCCACCTGTGGCATCAAGATTTTTATGGGATCGATGAAGGGGCCGCTGTTGGTGGATGATGAGGCGGCGTTGGATGCGATTTTCCGGGAGGGCGATCGCCTGATCGCGGTTCATGCCGAAGATCGCACCCGCATTGAACAGCGACGAGAGCAGTTTGCGGGGATTACCGATCCGGCGGTTCATTCGCAAATTCAGGATAATGAGGCGGCGCTCATTGCCACGAAACGGGCCTTACGCTTCTCGAAAACCTATCGTCGCCGCTTGCATATTCTGCATATGTCCACGGGTGAGGAAGCCTTGTTGCTGCGGGAAGACAAACCTGAGTGGGTGACGGCGGAAGTGACGCCCCAGCATTTGCTGTTAAACACTAGCGCCTATGCCGAGATTGGCTCTAAGGCGCAGATGAATCCGCCGCTGAAGTCGGCGCGGGATAATGAGATTCTTTGGCAGGCGTTACACGATGGGGTGATTGACTTCATCGCGACGGATCACGCGCCCCATACCCTAGAGGAGAAGGCCCGCACCTATCCCAATACACCCTCGGGGATGCCTGGGGTGGCCACCTCCTTACCGCTGATGTTGACGCAGGCGATGGCTGGGCGCTGTAGCGTGGCTCAGGTGGCCCGTTGGATGTCGACGAATCCGGCTAAGGGCTATGGGATTGCCAATAAGGGGCAGATTGCGCCGGGCTATGATGCGGATTTGGTGTTGGTGGATTTAGAGACTTATCGCACGGTTGAGGCCAAGAATTTGTCCAGCAAATGTGGCTGGAGTCCCTTTGAGGGCTGGTCACTGACTGGATTTCCCCGCTTTACGATTGTGGGGGGACAGGTGGTTCTCGATGATGGTCAACTTGATACCTCGATTCGTGGGCAAGCTCTGAGTTTTGGTTAAGTTTTGTAAGAATCTCCTGACCTGCGCAACAAAACTAAAGATTTCTTTACAATTGTTGGGAGGTTCTTTACAATAGCTTTAAGGATGTTATGGACGTTTTGTGCTAAGCAATTGGCTTGATTGTCGGACGATTGCCGGTATTTTCACCTAAAATGCTTCGGTTTTGTCTCGATATCGACAATATTATGAACTTAATCCCAGAACAGGCGGCTTTTTAGGAACGGTTAGCCTAAGGTCGCTTGGCTCTGGACAGATAAACTTTTATAAATCCCTTGACAATCTCTTTACACAGAAGCTGGGGATCATCGGCCGCGATTGCTCTCAGGGCTTGATATACTGAAAACAATAGAGAAAACCAGCTATCAAGCCAACCCAGTCTTGTAATGACTTGGGTTAAGTCGACTTGATCTTTTTGATAAAAACTCTGAAAAACACATATAAAGACGCTGGTTCTTGAATGTAGAAACCAGAGCATGGACTGTTTAGGGTATGACAGCAACGGTGGTACAACATAGCACAGCGACACGCTTAATCCAGCAACTCGCTCTCCAGAGTCAAGAGCAGTTGACTGGACAACTCAATGTCAGCGCGGCCAGTGGTGAGCGCTGGAGTTTATATTTTTGCGTGGGCCGTTTAATTTGGGCAACGAACCACTCTCACCCCGTTCGTTCCCTACGGCGACAATTAAGCGCCTATTGTCCTGAGTTCAATTTTGAGACCTTGGCGGTTCGGGAGTCGGATCGGTTTGTCTGTTGGAATTATCAGGTGGTTTGGGTGTTGCTCAAGCGTAAGGTATTAGATAAAGACACGGCGATCGCCATCATTGAACAGACCATTACCGATGTGTTGTTCGATCTGTTTCAGCAGGAGCGTCGCGAACCCCTGAGTTTCGAGACGGTTCACCACGAAGCCCTTTCGATTCTACGGATGCAGATTGTGGCGGTCAACCTCAAACACGCAGTCAAACGGGCCAAAGTGGCCCTCGATGAGTGGAAAGGTGCCGGACTCGTGCAAGTGTCCCCCAACTTGATCCCCGTCATTCGCAACCTGGAGGGGTTGCAGGAGAATGTTCCGGCGAAAGCTTTTGAACAGTTACGCCGAAAAGTCAATGGCCAGCGGACGTTGCGAGAACTCTCGATCCTGACCAAAATTGAGATGACGCGGTTGACGAAGTCTCTGGTTCCCTATATCCGCAAACGCTGGATTGATTTGGTTCCGGCTAGGGAAATTGAACAACCGAGAGGTGAGCGGCCCCCAGCGGAGCGATCGCCAACAGCGGACGATTCCCGCAAACCCCTAATTGCTTGCGTTGATGACAGTCCAGAACTGTGCCAACAGCTCGGGGAGATCATCAAAACAGCGGGCTATGACTTCATTAGTATCACCGATTCAGTCCAAGCGCTGCCGATTTTACTCGAAAAACGCCCCCAATTGATTTTCCTCGATTTGGTGATGCCGGTGGCCAATGGCTATGAAGTCTGTACCCAGTTGCGGCGTATGTCCCAATTTACGGAAACCCCCATCATTATTCTCACCGGAAATGATGGCGTGGTGGACCGGGTGCGGGCCAAAATGGTCAAAGCCTCAGATTTTTTGGGCAAACCCATTGATGCGGAGAAACTCTTAGCAACGGTGCGTAAGTTTTTAGAGGTCAAGGTTTCGTGAGATGGGGCCAACTCTCCCAAGTTGAGATTTGGCAGAGCTGGCTGTGAGTTAGGTTCACAGGAGCCGTTTTTTGCTACGGTAGGACATGGACGGAGTGGGATGTCTAGGCGATCGCGTCTATTGTCCAATCTGCCAGTCATTTTAATCGTTGACAAGCCCAAGTCTTAGGAGTCAGAAACAGGTTTCATGAGCAACACGATTCTCGTAGTCGAAGATGGTATGACAGATCGCGAAACGATTAATCGCTATCTCAAACAAGACGGTTCAGTGGTGATCAACGCCGAAAATGGTGAAGAAGCCTTAAGTAAACTGGGACAACGCCGTCCAGATTTAATTGTTCTGGATGTAATTCTTCCAGGACAGAGCGGGTTTGAACTCTGTCGTGAGTTTAAAACGAATCCTGAAACAAAAGGGATTCCCATCATTATCTGTTCGAGTAAGGATACCGATGTGGATAAAACCTGGGGCAATATGCTCGGGGCGGATGCGTATCTAACCAAACCCCTCGATGAAGATCTCTTACTGAAAACCGTTCACAAATTGATCGGCTAAATTGGCAATAAAGGGTGTGTTCTGGTAAATTCCGACCGAGTTCGTCCAAGTCTGGACTTGGACGAAACGAGGAGGGAATGCCGGGACACCCCCTCCCGCCGGTTCTCTTGCCCGAAGAGGGCCATATCCTAAAGGTGCGCCCCTACGTCTATCCCCTCGGTGGGAGGCGCAAGGGGTGGGTTATGCCTCTTACCTTTTGCCTTTTGCCTTTTGCCTCTTGCCTTCTCCCCCCATGGATAACTCTCTAAACTATCCAAATCTCTCCCTAAACATCGAGTCTCCGAGTCGTTTGGAGGCGGCAGATCCCCAAACTCAGAAATTCTTGCAGTTCTACATCGGGGAGCGAGATTTTGCGCTGATTCCCGTGGAAACGGTGGCTGAAATTGCTACAGTGCGCCTGTCGGAAGTTTTGCCCGTCCCGGAAATGCGATCGTGCATTTTGGGGGTTTACAATTGGCGTGGTGAGATGCTCTGGGTCGTTGATTTCGGTGAACTGCTCGGCTATCCTCCCCTGTATGGTTTGCGTAGTAGTAGCTCCCGTAGCGGTAGCGATATCCTAACCAGTGGGGCGATCGCCCAAACCGTCGCCATCGTTGTCGAATGGAACGAGCAGGTGATTGGCTTTATGGTTCCCCAAGTCCTGGATCTCGCTCACTATAACCTCGGCCATCTGCAAGGGGCGGACGCTCAACTGTTCCCCCCCGCGATTGTGCCCTATTTACAAGGCTATTTTATTGATGACCAGGGGGAACTCGCTATTGTTATTGATATTGCCGAAGTCTTCGGGCATCTACAACATCCAACGACCCCCTCCCCCCAGTCTTAGTGCGTGCTTAGTGCGTGAAGGCCGCTGACCTCGGGTCTTTCGCCTTCTCCTCCATGTTTGTCTGTTGTCTCTTGCCTCCCGAATTAAGCCATGTCTCCTCGCGAATCCACTTCCCCGGCCACAGCCAACCTCTCGGCCCCCATCGCCCAAAGCCTTGAACAGCAACTCAAAGCGATTCGCCAACAGGCGGCCAAGATTACCGAACCCTTACAGACGGCGACGAGCCTCGAACGCGCTTGTCAGGAGTTGGTGGTGCAACTCAGCCAGGTGTTTAAGTGCGATCGCGCCCTAATTTACCGCCTCTGCGATCGCAGCATTGACAGCTTCATCGACCAATTCCAGACGTCAGGATTCCAGACCCCAGGATTAGGACTCAATGGCGGCGGAAATGGTAACGGGATGTCTCAAGGGGAACTTTCCCTAACCAGTCAAAACGGGGCCAACCTCACCGGAACCGTTGTCGCCGAAGCCGTGGGCCGAGGGTGGACTCCCGCGTTAGGCGATCGCCTCCACATTGCAGCATTCGGCTTTGAAACCCTCGATGACTACCAAAGTCTGGGTTTTATCTCCATCGCCGACCAATCTCGCACGAACTTAACCCCACATCAACAACAAATCCTCAACCGCTACCAGGTACAAGCGGCCCTAACCATTCCCCTCAAAGTCGGTCAAAAACTCTGGGGGGTGTTGTCGGTTCAGCATTGTCAGAATCCCTATTCTTGGTCAGAGCGAGAAATTGCCATTTTGCGCCAAGTGGCCAGCGAGTTGATCAGCTTCAGCCAAAGTCTCAACGGTCATCACCGGTCCATGCTAGAGCCGAATCCTCAGCAAGTTGAGGATGTCCTTGAGCGGCTGCGTCACTCCTTTGACCGAGTTCAAGACCGCGATCGCAGTGTAGCGCGGGTGATTGAGCGGATTCGCCAATCCCTGAACATCGATATTATCTTCCGCACCACCACCAAGGAAGTGCGCTTACTGCTGAAATGCGATCGCGTGGCCGTCTATCAATTCAACCCCGACTTTAGCGGTCAGTTTGTGGCTGAGTCCGTCACCTCCGGCTGGGTGAAACTCGTCGGCGAAGATGTCGAACGAGTCTGGAAAGATACCTACCTCGAAGAAAACCAAGGGGGACGCTACGCCGACCATGAAACCTATGCGGTGAGTGATATCTACACCGTCGGCCATGACCCCTGCCACGTCGAACTCCTCGAACAGTTCGAGGCCCGGGCCTATACCCTGGTTCCCATCTTCCAAGGAGAACATCTCTGGGGAATTTTGGCCGCCTATCAAAACGATGGCCCCCGCGAATGGCAAAACAGCGAAGTGGACCTGTTGCAGCGTATCGCCGACCAACTGGGGGTGGCCCTGCAACAAGCCGAAACCGTGTCCCAACTGCGTCGTCAGTCCGATCGCATTAGCCAAGCGGCCGATCGCGATCGCACCGTGGCCCAAGTCATTGACCGCATCCGTCAATCCTTGGATATCAACAGTATCTTTAACGTCACCACCAAAGAAGTGCGGCTGTTGCTGCAATGCGATCGCGTCGCCGTCTATGAATTTAACCCCGACTTCAGCGGTCAGTTTGTGGCTGAGTCCGTCACCCCCGGCTGGGGGAAACTGGTGGGTCCCGAAGTCGACCGCGTCTGGAAAGATACCTACCTCGAAGAGAACCAAGGGGGACGCTACGCCTACCGGGAAACCTACGCCGTCACCGATATCTACGAAGCCGGCCATGATCCTTGCCACGTCGAACTCCTCGAACAGTTCGAGGCCCGCGCCTATACCCTAGTTCCCATCTTCCAAGGAGAAACCCTCTGGGGGATTCTCGCCGCCTATCAAAACGATGCCCCCCGCGAATGGCAAGACGACGAAGTGCAACTGCTAGTGCGCATCGCCGACCAACTGGGGGTCGCCCTGCAACAAGCCGAAACCGTCCAGGAACTGCGCCGTCAATCGGAGCGGATTGCTCGGGCCGCCGACCGCGATCGCGCCGTGGCCCAAGTCATCGAACGCATCCGGGAATCCCTGGACCTCGACACCATCTTCGACACCACCACCACAGAAGTGCGACAACTGCTGAAAACCGATCGCGTCTGTGTCTATCAATTTGCCGAAGACTGGAGTGGGTCGTTTATCGCCGAATCCGTCGGTGCCACCTGGTCGCCCTTGGTGCAGCGACAGCAACAGGTTCCGGCTCTCCAAGAGAACGTCAGCCAATGCGACAAGATGACGAGCCTGATTGAGCGGCAACAGTCGGGCCAACTGGCCCCCCAATCGAGCGGCCCCGCCAGTCGAGATACCTATCTGCAAGAAACCGAAGGGGGACGTTTCCAAAGTCAACAGGCCTTTGCTGTCGAGGATATCTATCAGGCCGGGTTCACCACCTGTTATCTCGAAGTCCTCGAACAATACCAATGTCGCGCCTATGCGATCGTTCCTATTTTTAAAGGCTCAAAACTCTGGGGACTGTTGGCCGCCTACCAAAACGACGGCCCCCGCGATTGGGAAAACGAAGAAGTCACCCTACTGCGACAAATCGGCACCCAACTCGGCGTCGCCATCCAACAGAGTGAATATCTGCAACAACTCCAAGAGCAGTCCGTTCAACTCGAAGCCGCCGCCCAGCGGGACAAAGCCGCGAAAGAACAACTACAAAAACGAGCCTTAGAACTGTTGATGGCCGTGCGTCCCGCCCTAGATGGGGATTTAACGGTGCGGATTCCCGTCACCGAAGATGAAATGGGAACCCTGGCCGACTCCTTCAACAACACCCTGCAAAGCCTACGGAAAATCGTCATGCAGGTTCAAACCGCCGCCGGGAAAGTGGTTCAAACCTCCGAAAGTAGCGATGCGTCGCTGATGGAGTTATCGGACCAGGCGCAAAAGCAGTTTGAGGAAATCAGCAAAACCCTCGATCGCATTCAGGATGTGGTGGGTTTCACCCAAACCACCGCCGGCAATGCCCAACAGGTGGAAGTGGCCCTACAGGGGGCTAACCGCACCCTAGAGGCGGGAGATGATGCCATGAACCGCACCGTCGAAGGGATTGCCGACATTCGCCAAACCGTGGCCGCCGCCGCCAAAGGGATTGGACGATTGACGCAATCCTCGCAAAACATCGCCAAAGTGGTGAACCTGATTAACAACTTTGCCACCCAAACCAACTTGTTGGCGTTGAATGCCGCCATTGAAGCCACCCGGGCCGGGGAATATGGACGCGGCTTCGCGGTGGTTGCTGATGAGGTGCGTTCTCTGGCCCGTCAGTCCGCCGATGCGACGACGGAAATTGAGAATCTGGTGCAGGAAATTCAGGCGGAAACCAAAGACGTTACCCTGGCGATGGAAATGGCCTCGGAACAGGTGACGAAAGGAACCAACTTGGTGGGCGAAACACGCCAAACCCTGAATGAGATTGTGGCCGCTACTGGGCAAATTGGCGAGTTGGTGCAGGGGATTACGGATGCGACGCGGGTGCAGACGGAACAGGCTCAATCGGTGACGGAGATGATGCGCGGTATCGCCGAAATCGCCAACCAAACCTCTGAGAACTCCATCGCCATTTCGTCCCGCTTTAAGGATGCTCTGACAACGGCTCAAGAGTTACAAACCAGTGCGGGACAGTTTAAGGTGAGTTAGGGGGGAAGGGAATAGGGAATAGGGAACAGGGAACAGGGAACAGGGAACAGGGGGGGAGAAGGCATAACCCACCCCTAACCCCTCCCAAGAGGGGATGGCAAGAGGCAAGAG
>SIHH01000505.1 GCA_004299065.1 Phormidium sp. SL48-SHIP
AGGCAAGAGGCAAGAGGCAAGAGGGGGGCGAAAAATTTTTCGTCCCTCCATCGGCGAGGTGGGGGAGTGCGTCGCTATTTTTGGTCAAACTTGAGGAGTTGGACGAGTTTGGCGGCGGCACCGCCGGAACCGCAGACGTGATAGAGCTTTTCTCGCATCTGCTGGAGTTGGTCCGGGTGATCTAATAACTCCAAAACCGCATCGGCGATCGCCTGCGGGGGAAATTGGCCCAAAAACTCTGGCACAATCTGCTCTCCGGCCCAAATGTTGGCCCAGGCCAGACGAGTTCCTCCCGGTTGTCGTTGTAGCCAGTGCCAGGCTAACCAGGAAAATAGCTTCGTAAAGCCATCCCCAACGCCGGGGAGATTGGCCAATAGCCCCGGAATCCCATCCCAGGCCCGCATCACATCGAGGCGATGGGTGGGGAGTAACACCAACATCGGAACCCCTAACGCTGCCAGTTCAGCGGTATTCGCGCCGACGGTGGTTAGACAGATATCACAACGTTTGAGCAATTCGTAAGCCGGGAACTCTCGGTAAAGATAGACTTGCACCCCTTTGGCGGTGAGGAGATAGGGGCGATCGCCCTCGACGATCAGCGTCGCCGATGTCCAGTTGAGGGCGTTGATGGTGCGGTTAAAGGCCGGATTGGCGTATTGGGCCAGTTGCTCTAAATCTAAACTGGGGGCAACGGGAAGGACAAATTTGAGGTGGGGACGTTGGTTATGGAGAGATTCGGCAATCTCTAGGGTGAGAGGAACGCCGAGGCTGAGTTTGAGCGGTTTGGAACCGGGGAGAAGGCCGATATAGCGATCGCCGTCGTTCGTTGCAGCCAGGGGCGATCGCACCTGGGCCGTATCGGTCATCAAATTCCCCACGAGATGGAGTTTGTGACGGTAGCGAGGGGGCGCTTTGGCCATGGCGTCGGCACTGGCCAGGGCAACGCGATCGACCCAGGAATACCATTGTCCTTGCCATTCGGCATAGACGACAATCCGATAGCCCAATCGCCGACCGATGAGAACGGGAAATAGGCGATCGCCTCCCAGAAATAACACCACCCCGGCCTCTCCCCAGTCCCAATTGGCGGCGGTTTTACCGCGCAGTAGGAAGGGCCAGAAGTCCTTGGCGTCTTGGACGCGATCGACGCCGGGATATCCCGCCACAATCGCCGCCTCCTGTCCACTGGCGTGAGGACAGGGGGATAACACCACCGACACCCTCGCCTCCGGCAATTGTCGGCGAATTTCCGCCACTACGGGACGCACCCAGGTGGTGACTTCACCGGGGCCATTGGATAAAATCAGAATTTCGAGCAAAAGAGGGGAACAGGGAACAGGGAACAGGGAA
>SIHH01000143.1 GCA_004299065.1 Phormidium sp. SL48-SHIP
GCTTGAGTAACTTTAAAAAATTTTAGTGAGAAATTTAAACTCTGTCTCCAGCCCCTAAACGGTGACGGCTTGACCCTCTAGGACACGATTGAGTTTGCCACTTTGATACCCTTCGAGATCGAGGGTGACAAAGAGAAATCCTAATTCTTGTAGATGAGCCACGATTTGGGCTAAATCACTCTTGAGAACGAAATCTTGAATCAACTCTGGGGGGAGTTCGATACGAGCGGTATCCCCTTGAGAGCGAACTCGCAAGTTTTGCCATCCGAGTCCTCGCAGATAGACTTCTGCCCGTCCAACGCGCCGCAGTTTCTCAACGGTGATTTCTTCGCCATAGGGGAAACGGGAGGAGAGACAGGGTTGAGAGGGTTTATCCCACCAGGGAAGTCCGAGATGTTGGGAGAGTTGACGCACTTCGGCTTTGCTAATTCCCACTTCCGCGAGGGGCGATCGCGCACCGCGTTCTTTGGCGGCTTGGATTCCGGGGCGATAATCCTGCAAGTCATCGGCGTTGACACCATCAACGACGTAGGGATAGCCCCGTTGGAGGGCGAGGGGTTTGAGGGTATCATGGAGTTCACTTTTGCAGAAGTAGCAGCGATTGACGGGGTTGCTGGTGTAGTTGGGGTTTTCCATCTCCTGGGTGTACACCTCCTCATGAGCGATACCGATGGTCGCTGCCTGAATCCTCGCATCTTCGAGGTCTTCGGGGAGGAGGGAGGGGGAGACGGCGGTTATGGCCAGGGCGCGATCGCCGAGTACGTCATAGGCGACTTTAGCCACAAGGGTCGAATCAATCCCGCCGGAATAGGCAATTAATGCCCGATCCATGGTTTGAAAGAGGTCTTGAAGGCGATCGAGTTTTTGCATTACTATGGAAACGGCTATCAGCAAACTTAACGAGTCAATGCCTTGAGATGCCTCATCTGCTATCTCAAGTTACTCTCATTAGTTTAACATAGTTTAAGGTCTTGGACTGTTCCGAAAGTGAAGGTAAACATGTATAAAATTTTGACTGGCAACTACCGACAGGGTCATCTAGTTTTAGATGAAACCCTGGATTCAGATTGGGAAGGAAAGAGGGTTAACATTATTGTTTATGACGTTGAGGAGTCTTCGAATAAACAACAAAAGTTTTTTGATTTGGTTGACAAACAGTCTTTTGATTTGCCCCTGGACTACAGGTTTAATCGAGATGAACTTTATCCTTAATATCTGTGATGTCAAGCAAAATTTTTCGGGTCTTCAGGATATCGGTTTAAATTTGTTGCATGGGATACAAAATTGTAGGGGCGAAAAATTTTTCGCCCCTACCGCAACGGATGTAATCTCCCATAAATTCTCCTCTAGTATAACCCTCTACAAGCCTCAACAAACTGTTTGGCAAACGCCGGGTTACGGCGACAATGTTCATGAACATAGCTAGCGAGGCGATTTCCCAACACATAGCCTTGAGGAAAACTCCCCTTTATCTATTGTTGGGTAGCCACTCGCCGTCGTCTAGTCTTACGGTTCCTCCAATTCTCCAACTCCAGTGGGAAGCGTAATCTGAAACTCAGTTCCCTCTCCGAACTGGCTATGACACTCTAAGGTTCCTGAATGTTTCTCCATGACGATTTGTCGTGAGATGGGTAAACCCAATCCCGTTCCTTTACCCACTTCTTTGGTTGTAAACAACTTATCAAACATATTCTTTTTAACCATGTCAGTCATTCCGGTTCCATTATCCTGAATGCTAATCATGACCTGGTTTTCCGCTTCCAAATAGCGAGTTTTCACCACCAGCCGATTGTCAATCTCGTGATAACTGCGATCGCGGCTATTTTCCTCAACCGCATCAATGGCATTCCCGATTAGATTAGCAAAAACCTGATTCAGTTGTCCAGCATAAGCCTGAATGTTGGGCAACTCTCCATAGTCTTTAATAACATTAATAGCGGGGCGACAATCATTCGCTTTCAGTCGATGTTTCAGAATCAAGAGCGTGCTATCGAGTCCTTCATGAACATCATACGTAACCGGGAAGCGAGTATCACCACGAGAAAAACTCCGCAAACTATGACTAATATTCTGAATGCGGTTAACTCCTTCTCGCATTGAACTCAAAGATTTCGGGAAATCCTCCCGAATATAGTCTAATTCTATCGCCTCCATTTCCTCCAGAATCTCCTCATCTGCGTCAGGATATTTCTCTTGATACAAATCAATCAATCCCAACAAATCCTGGATATAGTCCAAGCAGGGATCAATATTCCCCTTCAAGAACCCCACAGGATTATTGATTTCGTGAGCCACCCCCGCCACTAAATTTCCTAAGGTGGACATTTTTTCACTTTGAACAATATGCAACTGAGCTTCCTGTAAATCTGTAAAAGCCTTCTGAGCCGATTCATAAAGCCGAGCATTTTCCAAAGAAATCGCCGCTTGGGAACAAATGAGATTAAGGAGTTTGATGCGATCGCCCGTAAACGCCCCAAACGTTAGATTGTTTTCGAGGTATAAAATTCCTCGTAACTTTCCTTGATGAATAATCGGCGTCACCAAAATACTTTTGGGCTGATATTTTTGAAAATATTCATCTTTCAGTAGGCCGACTTCTAGGGTTACATCAGCGATGATTCGAGGTTGCAACGTCCGTTTGACTCGATTAATCAAAGACATTGGCAGTTCGTCACAGTTATTTGAATCTTGGGACAAGAATAGCGGCGACGAGTCGCCCGAATTTGCCAAGGTAAACAGTTTTAAGTCTTGTTGTTCTTGCAATAAAAATAGGCAATTATCCGCTCCCGCATGAGTCACCACAATCGTTAAGAGGGTATGAATTAGCTTATTCAGTTCAATCTCTTCAGAAATCGTTTGAGAGACTTTAAGAATCGCCTCTAAATCCATCGCCTCAGAAATACTGCTCGACGAACCTCCCGACGTATGATGAGATGTCTTGGTGGTGCGTGATGACAGCTTCCCCGAATCCGAGGTTGAGGGGTGCAGAATTTGATCCAGGGATTCCGAAAAACGCCGTTCTAGATCCAGAACCTTGGCTTTCGCACCCCAGCGAGCATAGCCATAATAGGCTTCTTGCAAGTACGCCTCCGCTAGTTTAGTTTTACCCCACTCCCAATAAAACTGGGCGGCTCGTTCATTTGCTAAGGCTTCTTCATGAAGATATTGAGACGTTTTCGCCTGGGCGATCGCCCGATCATAATAGTCAAGTGCTTCAGCTTTATAGTCCAACACCCGAGCCATTTCCGCATCCAACAACAGCAGGCGATGTTGATGATTCATCGGTGCATAACGACTCCAATCCACCAGTTGCTCCCGGTAGCGTTGAACCCGTTCCCAGCATTGAGCCTGTTCCTGCATCGTTAACTCAGAATAAAGAGCTAACTCACTCAACGCCGCATAAAACTCAAACACGGGTGCAAAAAACGTCCCCGACAACGCCATCAAACACCCTTGAGCCTGACTCACATACTCCAGGGCGTTGCGATACTTGCCAAACCAATAGGCAAGCATTATTTTGTAAGTATAAAGATAAGCAAGTCCTGACAATTCATTATTTTGCTGATACTTGGGAATCACCTGTGTTTCGTCATAAGCCGGCCCCTTAAAAACATCAGGTTCATCAAAAGATTCCTTCAAATGATATGCCATTTGTTGGGACATCTTCAAATAGGTAAGGGGCGATTCTTGTTTGATAGATTCTAAGACATCCACATAATCTTGAATTTCTCGTTCCCAATCCTCCAAAATTACCCCAGCAAACACACTATCATAAAAATAGTTAATGAGATTGTAGCCAGCATTGAGGAAATCTCCACTATCCATCCCCGCGAGATAGCCATCTCTCATCGTCAAGCGAGTGGAGCGCAGAGACTCTTTACGATGCTGAATAAAGCCTCCAAACCAGAGTAAATTCAGGGACTTAAATTTAGATACCTTCAACGAATCCACCAAATTCAACGCCAATTTACCAAAGCGATAGCCCTGTTCTACATCCCCCAGAAAAGCCGATAAAACCATCCCATAACTTCCATAACCGAGGGTGGAGGCTGGACTATTTCCAAACTCTAACGACAGGCTCACCATCGTAGCACAAAGCAAGGGTTGCAACTGGGGACTCCCCTGATAGACAGCGGGAAATAATAACGCACATAAATCCATGGCCGCTTTCATAGGAGCATCAGTCATTTGAGGCTCATGAACCAGATCTTCAATGGTTTTACCGCCCAGTTTTTCAGAGACCCTCTCTACAGCCTGATTGAGGTTCATTTCCATCGATTGAGAGTCTTCCTCCTCTAACCCGTGAACGCCCAACTCCAGCAGGACTTTTTGACCCAACTCAATCGCCTCTAACATCTGACCTTGAGCCGTCAGGGAACTGATTTGAATTTGATAGATTTTGACCCGGTCGAGGACCGTCTGACTCGCGGCTAACACCTCATCCGCTCTCTGGTTCATCAGCTCAAAATTTCCGGTCAGATAGGCGGTTTCCACTCCCAGGGTTTTGAGTGCTAGGCTGAGGGAATACTGAATTTCCCAAGCGTTTTCTTCTAGCCAAGAGAGTCCCGTTTCAACGAACTGTTGCGCTAAGGGATAGGCCGTGGACTTGAGAGCTTTTTGACTCGCCACTAAATTCAACTGCGCCACCGCCTCTTTATCCCGACGCTCTCGGATGAGATCTGGGGCTAAATTCAAATGACCGACAATCTCAAAACATCGTTCCTCTCGCTCTTGTTCCCCCAACTTTTCTTGCAGTAAACGCCCCACTTGCAGATGTGTGGCTTGCTTATGCTCTTCAGGAATGAGAGAATAGGCGGCTTGTTGAATTCGGTCATGGACAAAGCGGTAGCGAGGATTGAGATTACCTTCGAACGTCTCGTTAGGTTCAAAATCCGTAAAAAATTTGTAGATTTGATTGGTGGGAATTACAAACTCTTGCTCGATCGCATTCCACAATCCAATCGCGACGTCTGATATCGAGGTTTGACTAATCACCTCTAAGGTATTGAAATCAAATTCAGCCCCCACACAGGCGGCTAATTGAAGCAGATTTTGGCTGGATGCGGGGAGTTTCCTTAATTGCAAAGCCATAAACTCCACGACGTCATCGGTCATTGCTAAAACTTTAATTTGAGCTAAATCAGCTTGCCAAAGACCCGTTTGCCAATCAAAACTCAGCCACTTTTCTTTATGGAGAAACTTGATAAACTGGTTTGTAAAAAAGGGGTTTCCTTGCGTTTTTCGAGTAATCAAGTCCGTGAGGGGATTGGCTCGGGATAGGTCACATTGAAGGGTGTCAGCCACGAGCTGATTGAGGTCAGACGTATCCAGAGGCGATAAGGTAAGAGTTTTAACTGGGGTGGCGTTCTGGGTTAATTCATCTAGGGTTAGGATGAGAGGATGAACCCGAGAGACTTCGTTATCGCGGTAGGCTCCTAACATCAGAAGATAATCCTGATCGTCGAGCAAGATTTTCAGGAACTTTAAGGAGGTCCAATCGGCCCATTGTAAGTCATCTAAGAAAATCACTAAAGGATGATCAGCACTCGCGAAGACTTTGATGAATTTTGTAAAGAGGAGATTCAGACGAGTTTCCGCTGCAACGCCTGAGAGTTCAGGAACTGGGGGAGGTGTTCCGATGAGGAGTTCTAATTCTGGGATGACCTCGACTAAAACCTGTCCCTGATCACCAATGGCTTCGAGAATGGTCTCCCCCCAGATTTGCACATTTTCCTCAGATTCTGAGAGGATTTGATCTACTAAATCTCGCAAGGCTTGCACTAAGCCACTCAACGGGATATTTCGATTGAATTGGTCATATTTACCCTTGACAAAATATCCCCGTTGGCGTATAATTGGCTTATGAACTTCCTGAATAAGAGAGGTTTTGCCAATTCCCGAAAATCCGGCAACTAGCATTAACTCACGATCGCCTTGACTAACACGATCAAAAGCCATTAGAAGTTCCTTCACTTCTTCGGCGCGACCATAGAGTTTTTCGGGAATCATTAGGCGATCGCTAATATCTCGTTCCCCCAGCGTAAACTCGCAAATGTGGCCGCTTGTTTGCAGTGCATCTAAACAGACTTGTAAATCCGCTTGAATCCCCAACGCCGTTTGATAGCGATCTTCAGCATTTTTGGCCATTAATTGACTAACCAACTGCGATAACGGAAGGGGAATCGCAGGATTGAGGTGATGAACCGGCGGTGGGTTGACGGCGAGATGGCTATGGATGAGATCCAAGGTATCGTCTGAGTTAAACGGGAGCGTTCCCGTTAGCAGTTCATAAAACGTCACCCCGAGAGAATAAAAGTCACTGCGATAGTCAATCCCACGATTCATCCGTCCAGTTTGTTCCGGGGAAAGATAGGCCAACGTTCCTTCGAGGGTATTAATATTATCCAGTTCTTGGCTTTCTCGGGGAAGTTGCGAGGCGATGCTAAAATCAATGCACTTCACCTCATGAGTCTGAGGATTAATCAGAATGTTGGCGGGTTTAATATCTTTATGGATAATGCGGTTTTGATAAAGATAGTTGAGAGCCTGCGTCAGTTGAATGGCGATTTTCAGAAATTCCTCTAGGGGAATCTCGGGGATTGGGGTAGATTGGTACTGTAACCAATAGTTAGCCAAGGAGATTCCGCCAAAATCGTCCAAAATTAGAGCGTAACCGTGACCATAGGATTCTAGGCTTAGGCTTTTGAGGATTTGGGTATGATCCAGGTTTTTGGTTAAGGTGTATTGGTTGCGAAACTTGAGAAGATCATTAAAATCAGGGGTCTCATTTTGCAAGACTTTGATGGCCACCGGGTGCTGGTCGATTTCTCGTCGCCCTCGATAGACTCGAGTTCGACTGCCATGATACACTAGCTCGGTAATCTCATAACCTGGAAGCTGTAAGGTCTGAGTCATCTGAGTCATGGTTGGTTCTCGTACTGTTACGCAAGGCTGATTGAATCTGTTATAGCAGATTTTTCAAGATAATTTCCTCTGCATATAAATTCATACTCGGACAATGCACTCACCGTTACGGCTAAAAGCTTAATATATCAATCAATTTAAAACTATTAAAAATTTGATATATTACAGTTCATCTTTTTTTGATGTATAATAAACTACAGATTTGTGAGTGACGATATGTTAGAGGGTTTGCCGTTTACGGTCAACTCAATCCTGATTTGACACCACATCTTCCAGACAACTCAGCCATTACGATCACCATGACCTCGAAAGTCGTCTTTATCTCAAAAGTCATCTTAGCCTCACTTCTAGGGTCATTAACCATTAAATACATTGCCCCACAACTTCCCATTCCGGTTAACGGACTGTCGGCGTTGACCATTATTTTTACCCCGGTTATGGTCATGATTGGGATATTTATCCTGCGGGGACGGCGATCGCCCCAGAATACCCCCTAACCCCCATTAGGTGCTAATCTGAACATCAGCATAGATCTCCTCTCCATTTAGGGTTATCCCCAGACTCGGCAATAAAATCTCACAATTTCGGTTGAGGTAATCGTCAAATAGCCATTGGCTGGTACTGGTGCGGCGATAATGTTCTAAACGATAGTCCGATTGGCTGATTAACAGGTAATCTTGAAACTGGGGAATTGAGCGGTAAAATAGGAATTTGTCCCCTCGGTCAAATGTAGCCGTTGAGGGCGATAGAACTTCGATAATCAGGCTGGGATTGAGAATTTCATCATCGCGATCGCCATTGAGCAAAACATCCCCCAAAACCACCATAATGTCGGGATATAAGCCTCGGCGATATTGAGGAATCCACAATCGCATATCACTCGAAAACAGTCGTAGAGGTGGGTTCGTCTGATAGGATTTGAGTCGAGCAATGAGGTTGACGACAATCGTATTATGATTGAGGCTAGCGCCGGCCATGTCCCAAACCTCTCCATCGTGGTATTCATGGCGAGATTCACAGACTTGTTCCATCTGGCGATAGTCATCGAGAGAAACGGATTGAGCAGTCCTAATCATGATATCTGTGATCTCAGGAGTTGCGATCGCCCCTAGTATAACCCTCTACAAGCCTCAACAAACTGTTTAGCAAACGCCGGGTTACTGCGAAAATGTAAATGAACATAGCTGGCGAGGCTATTTCCCAACACATAGCCTTCAGAAAACGCACCAATACGCCAACTGTGAGCCTGATAACAGGTGGGAATCTCGGGAGGAACCGTCTCAGGAATCAGTTGAGAATAATGGAAACGATGGCCATTGACGCTAAGAGGCTGTGGGCAAAAGGGATAATTGGCGCGGGTTTCAATTTTCGTATAGCCTAAGTTGGGGCGATCGCCCAATCGCGTCCAAAAGGGAAAAATTCCGGCAAACCGAAAGCGAACATCCTTAACCTCAATTCCCTGAGACAGATAAATCAAGCCGCCACATTCCCCATAAATGGGACGATTTTCCGCCGCAAACCGTCGTAATCCCGCTAAAAACCTCTCATTCTGACTCAGGCGTTCCCCATGAAGTTCTGGATAGCCGCCACCGAAGTAAAACCCATCAATGTTCTGAGGAAACTCATCCCCTAGCGGCGACACCTCAATCAGCGTTGCACCGGCCTCTTGCAACAAACGTAGGTTTTCCTCATAGTAGAAACAAAAAGCCGCATCACGGGCGATCGCAATCCGTACTGACGGCTTTTGCGGCAAACTCCCCGAAACATCCTCCCCAACCGCCAACTCTCCTCGCCAATCAGGCAAACTCGCCAACAGGCCATCCAAATCCAGATAGGTTTCCGTCGCTTGCGCCAACGTCTCAATATAGGAATTTCCCAGATTATCCTCCTGGGCCATCCATAACCCCAGATGACGAGAGGGGATTTCCGGGAAGCTATTTTTAGGAATTTCTCCCCGTACTGGAATCGAAGTGACCGACGCGATAGCTTCTCCCAAGCGGCTTAATCGGCGTCTAGTATGACTGCAATCGAGTGTATTACCGACTTTGTTTAGGGCAATTCCCGTAATTGACAAATCCGCATCAAAGTGTATATATCCCGAGACTAACGCCGCCACACTGCGAGACATCCGCGACGCATCCACCACCAGCAACACCGGAACCCCTAGCCACTTGGCGATTTGAGCGGTACTCCCATCCTCAGACGTGGCCCCATAACCGTCAAAAACTCCCATCACTCCCTCAATAATCGCCACATCACAATCGCGGCTATAGTGACGAAAGAGGGCTAAATTGTCAGCTTTTGATAACATCCAGCCATCTAAATTGTGGGAAATGCGGCCCGTCGCCAGGCGATGATGTCCAGGATCGATGAAATCTGGCCCGACTTTAAACGACTGAACTCGTAGCCCCCGACGACGAAGGGCGGCCATAATTCCCAGAGATAGAGATGTTTTGCCGACACCGCTACGAGTTCCGGCAATGACGAGGGCTTTCATGGGGTAGACTCTCCTTGTACAGCAGTTTGGATGGTGGCTTCATCCAATTGAGGGGTTCCCTGTTCATGGAGCCAGAGTAGATATTCCACATTGCCCGCCGGTCCTTGGATGGGGGAGGTGACGAGGCCGCGATCGCACCATCCCAAACCTCGTGCCGCATCCCGAACTTGAATAATGGCATCGGCGCGATCGCCGAGATTGCGGACAACGCCTTTCTTGCCGACGCGCGATCGGCCCACCTCGAACTGAGGTTTCACCAAAACAATCGTTTCCCGAGGTGACACCAACAAATTCCAAAGGGCCGGAAACACCTTTTCCAGAGAAATAAACGAGACATCCGCCACCGCCAAATCCGGGCGCGGGTCATCAGCCTGATACAATTGCTCCGGGGTGAGATAGCGTAAATTCGTGCGTTCCTTGAGAACCACCCGGTCGTCCTGACGCAGCTTCCAATCCACCTGGCCATAGCCCACATCCACGCCATAGACCCGTTGCGCCCCTCGTTGCAACAAACAGTCCGTAAAACCTCCCGTGGAAATCCCGCCATCGAGACAAACCCGATTCTCCACCGAGATAGGAAACACCTGTAACGCCTTGTCCAGCTTTTCCCCACCCCGAGACACAAACGGCGATCGCGGTTTCACAGAAATCTCCGCATCCACCGCCACCGCCGTCCCCGGCTTATCCACCAACTGCTGATTCACCCGCACCTCACCCGCCCGAATCCAGCGTTGGGCCAACTGACGCGACGAACAGAGTTGTCGCTCCACCAACAGCGTATCCAAACGTTGCTTCACCAAAAC
>SIHH01000144.1 GCA_004299065.1 Phormidium sp. SL48-SHIP
ATTGGGGTGAGGCGGCAAAGGTTAGGGCAGAAACTGAGTTTATGGGATGTGGGTGAAGGGCAAGAAACTCGGTTGCTGGGACGATTCGAGCAAAGCCTCAAGCATAGTCAACCCTATAATAGAGTCCTCAAATGGCTCGAATTGATTTTTAAATCAACAATAATCAATCAAAAATAACTTATAACCGGTAAAATTCCGTGATTTTGTATTCAATTAGACAGTCAGCCCGGCTCAGGAGTTGTAAAGATACAAGAACTCTGGAGATCCAAGACCTCAAGAGCGTTGGATGAAGAGGCTTACCCCAAACAGAGGAAGCCATCGCCCACCAACAGTAAGTTCAGTTATCAGGTTGCCAAGTCTAATGTCGAGTTCCGTAAAGATGTCTCAGGGCGCGATCGCCGACCTAAAACAAGACGTCAAACAAGGCGATCGCCTAGCCCTAATCAGTCTCTGTATCGCCTTAATTTCAGTCTCATTTGCACCAATTTTCATCAGATTTAGCGAACTCGAACTCGGTCCAAATGCCACTGTCTTTAACCGTCTATTCTTCTTTCTAATCATCTTCGGTTTTGGTCGATTTTGCCAGAGCCGAATCTCGCCAAGCGAGCCAATCGAGGACGTTCAAGCCATAACCCGCCAGCAATGGCTACTCCTCATTGGCATAGGTGCTGTCGCCATTACCTCATTAGTCCTATGGGCAATGTCCTTGCAATATACCACCGTCGCCAAAAGTATGTTGCTCAATAACCTAACCCCAATCTTCACCAGTTTAGGAAGTTGGCTTTGGCTGGGCAAAAGATTTGACAAGCGGTTTTTAATCGGCATGACCATTGCCCTAGTTGGCGCGATCGCCCTAGGAATCGAAGATATTAACGGCAGCGAAGGAACCCTCATCGGAGATAGCTACGCCCTTCTCTCCGCCGTCTTTCTGGGGCTTTACTTTCTCATCGTCGAACAACTGCGATCGCGCTTCACAGCGACCACCATCCTCCTCTGGCGTTGCGGTATCGGCAGCCTCCTCCTCCTCCCCCTGGTTTTCGTCATCGAAGGACAACTCTTTCCCCAGAGTCTAAACACCTGGCTAGCCGTCCTGGGACTGGCCCTCATCAGCGAAGGACTCGGCCAACGACTGCTGGCCCAGAGTATGGACAAACTCTCGTCAAGTTTCGTCTCCCTCTTCCTCCTCCTCGAACCCATGGTAAGTGCCATCCTCGCCTGGTGCATCTTCAACGAAGCCCTCAACCTAATCACCGGAATTGCCTTTATCATCGTTTTTAGCGGCATCTACCTCGCCAAAACCAGCCAAGCCGCCGTCGCCGAGTAATAGCCGATTGCCCTCTCCCCCCTCCCCGAGGAATGGTAGTCTAGCAATCAGTTCCGCGAAACCGGACAGTGCTACCGTAAATCGTCACCCAAAATCGTCACCTAGGGCAAGATCGAATCAACCCAACATCTGCCGGTTGCCCGTTGCCCGTTGCCCTTTGCCCCCCTTCTGCCATGACTCAGTCTCTCGAACGACATACCCTCAGACCCCATGGAGTCTATGCCCTTCATGGACTTGCTGTGCTTCCCACCGCGAACCCAGCAACTGGCCAAACACAACCAGAACTCATCGCCGTGGATGCCGTTCGGGGCTATATCATTGCTGTCAACCCAGAAACCGACGATACCCGCATCTTAAACCCCCATAACGCCGCCGACTTCATCGGCGTGGGGGGGATGACCATCTGGGACAATACCCTCTGGTTTACCCGAGGCGATAGCATCTACTTCTGCAATCTCGATGACTTCATCGCCCAACGCTTTATCACCCTCCCCTACGCCCTACAAGGGTTGGCTGTTCAAGGCGGGGCCATCTACGTCAGTTGCCAAAAAGAAGCCCTCATTTACGTCTTCTCCCGAGATAGTCAAAAAGAAATAACCAGCTTCTACGCCCCCGGCGTAGGAGTCGAAAACCTCGCCGTTCGCGGCGAAGAACTCTGGGTCACCGATACCGTCGAGCAAACCGTGTACTGTATGGATCGCGGCACAGGGTCCATGCACTTCAGCGTTCTCACCCCCTTCTCCTCACCGACCGCCCTAACCTTCTATCCCCA
Source organism: Phormidium sp. SL48-SHIP (assembly GCA_004299065.1). GTDB lineage: Bacteria > Cyanobacteriota > Cyanobacteriia > Cyanobacteriales > Geitlerinemataceae > Sodalinema. Next base: position 2,097 of record SIHH01000144.1, read on the forward strand.
TCCTGAACTCGACGAAGATCTGCTATACGTCGCCTACGCCTACGAAGAACCCTATATCCGGGACGACCCCAACGCCGCCAACCCCTATCAACTCACCTTCCGCGATCGCACCTTCATCCATCCCCTCCACCTCTACCACAACGCCGAAAACCATTACACCCTCTCCAACGGCTACCGCATCGAAATGACCTACACCGAGGAACTCTCCCCCCTCGACGCGGTGGAACTCAAAGACTTTGAATGGCACATTGCCCTTCCCGTCAACACCCCCCGCCAGAGAGTTCACGGTATCGAGTCTATCGGCCTCCCCTTCGAAACACGGGTCATCCAAGAACAACCCATGGCCGTCTTCAAGTTTGACCATCTCAAACCCTTTGAAGCCCGAATTTTCGGCTGGAAAGCCATCCTCGATGTGCGAGGAATCAAATATAACCTCAAACCCGGCGATGTCAGCGACTTACCCGAGTTACCCCCAGAGTATCCCGAACGGTATCTCGTCGATAATGACAACCTGGCTATGGATACCGACACGGTCCAGCGGGCGGCCCGTAACGCCGTCGGCCGTGAAACCAACCTACTGCGGCAAGTCTTAAGTATCCGCGATTATGTCTACGATCGCCTCGAATATGGCATCAAACCCCATATTGATACCCCCGATGTGGCCCTGAAACGGGGTATGGGGTCTTGTGGGGAATATGTGGGGATTCTCCTGGCCCTATTGCGTCTCAATGGCATTGCCTGTCGGACCGTCGGCCGCTATAAATGCCCCGCCCAAGCGGAACTGCGGGAAGTCCCCATGCAGCCGGACTTTAACCATGTCTGGCTCGAGTTCTTTGTCCCCGGCTATGGCTGGATTCCCATGGAGTCGAACCCGGATGGCATGAACGATCGCGGTCCCCACCCCCTACGCTTCTTTATGGGGTTAGCCTGGTATCACCTAGAATTAGTCAAAGGGGCAAAATTTGAAAGTCTGATGAAAGACGGCAAGCGACTCCCCAAAACCGAAGTGTCCATGGGAGACTTAGCCATCAACCATGTGCGATTCCGGATTTTGGAAGAATTGCCACCTCCTACCCCCAGCACCGCAACCGACCCCACAGCCTAATTTTTCGAGCATGGTGAATCATCTAGCTGACCTGCAAAATCAAATCAGCGATACCCTCAAACGCTATCAACATCGCGTTGATTATCTGGCGATTCGCCTAGAAGAGTCCCAGGGAACCGATATTTTCATTCGGGGGATTCAGAAGCCGTCCAATGCTGACCATCAAATTGAAACCCTCAGCGAAGATGTCAGCCTTGGCGGGCAAGTACGGGCCTGTTATAAGGGAGGCTGGGGCTTTTCGAGTTTTAACCGACTCTCCCAATTGGGCGATCGCGTTGAGGAAGCCGTCACGGCGGCCCGTCTCGTGGGTTGTGAACAGACGGAACTGGCCCCGATTCCCATCCTCAGCGATATCTGTCAACTGCCCCTGACGGGAACCAACCCCCGCGAGATTGACCTGAAACAGAAAAAAGACCTCTGCGATCGCTATATCGAGCAACTCTTAAGCGTCAGCCCCCGCATGACCACCACCTCAGTCCGCTATAGCGACTGTACCAAACGCCTCCTGATTGCCACCTCAGAAGGGTCATTCATCGACCAATCCTGGGTAGACCTCGAAATGCGTTTCGCCGCCACGGCCCGGGACGGGGAGACGGTACAAACCGGCCGAGAAACCAGTGGCTCTCGTCGTGGCTATGAGGATATGACCGCCCTTGATAAACAGGTCAAAAGCGCCGCAGAACGGGCGGTAGAAGCCTTAGAATTGCCCTGTGTACGGGGGGGGACTTATCCCGTCGTCATTGACCCAATTCTCAGCGGTTTATTCGTCCATGAGGCCTTTGGCCATCTCTCCGAGGCCGATATGGCCTATGAGAACCCCGACTTACTCGAAGTCATGAGCCTGGGACGACGATTCGGCAGCGAGGACTTACAGATTTTTGACGGTGCAGCCCCCCAAGGTCATCGCGGCAGTTATCTTTACGATGACGAAGCGACTCCCGCCACGACGACCCAACTGATTGAAAATGGGGTCTTAGTGGGGCGACTTCATTCTCGGGAAACCGCAGGACGCTTGGGAGAAGCCGCCACGGGAAATGCCCGTTGTTTGGACTATCAGCACTCCCCCATTGTCCGCATGACGAACACTTGGATTGGTCGGGGAACGACTCCCGTTGACCAACTCTGTGCTGGCATCAAGGAGGGGGTCTATGCTCGTAATTGGTTAGGAGGGATGACCAATGGGGAGATGTTTACCTTTAGTGCTGGGGAAGCCTGGATGATTCGCAATGGGGAGTTAGGGGAGAAGGTGCGAGATGTCACCTTATCGGGCAATGTGTTTCAAACTCTGGCGGATATTGAAGCGATTGGCGATGATTTCTACTGGGATGAGTCTGGCGGCTGTGGGAAGGGGGGACAAAATGGCTTACCGGTTGGCTGTGGTGGCCCGAGTTTGCGGATTAATAATGTGGTGGTTGGGGGAGAGGCTTAAAGGATAAGGCTATCAACCTTGAAACGAGGAAATGAATGAGATCCTTGGTTGTTGAGGGCAATTATTTGGAGCGTCTTTACTGCAAGATTTTGGCGATCGCACCCTGAATGTCCCCATCCGCCGGTCGTTTAGCAAACTGTTCGTGGCTATAAATCCAGACCAACTTAATGGTTGATGTTGTTTCGTTAACCAAGTACATCAAGCGAATTTGTCCAGATGCTCCCTTGGCTACACAGATTTCGAGTTTATGGAACGTCCAGTCTTCCGGTAGCTTTAATTTTCTTGGCAATGGCTCCTGTCGAGATTTATTAGGGTAGGGATTGATAAGTAAACCTTCTAGTTCATCCCCAATCTTATCCAAATGAGGCTTTATGACTTTTTTCAGTTTTTTAAACGAGCGACAATAGTGATCAGACGGTTCAATCGAGAAGGGTTGTGAGCCAGTCATGCACCTCTCCTTGAGAAATTCGAGTTGACGAGTTCTCGGCTAACCCCTGACTCACAACCTCAGACATAACACCTTCATAGGTTGGGTTATCTCGTTCGATTAGGTCGAGTTTTTGCAAGCCTAATTCTTTCATATCCTGAAGTTGAATTGGCTCTGTTGATGCGGCTTCAGGAGGTAAGCCTCGACGAGCTTTTTTCCAGGGAAACTCTCCGTGGGTCATCTCACTGAGTCGATAGGCGTGATACCCGCCAAAGTAGCTCCAGGTCTCATCTAAGACTTGTTTTTGTTCGGGAGGAATCGCTTTTAATTCATCCAGACTCGGAATAGGAAGTTGCTTGGCTTCAAACTCATGATAAAACCGGTAGGCGGGAGGGCAAACTGGTCCATAACGCCAAGCCTGAATCACCTCATTGAAGAGAGGTTCATCGTAAAGCGCCAAATGCAGACTTTGAGCATAGTAAAGAAGCTTCTGAACCTTCATGTTGGTGATATCCGCTTCAACACCATCCTCATAAGCTTTGATAATAAAGTAATGTGCAGCCTTGAGATAATCCATTGTTCTGTACCTCGCAGCTTAAGGGTTGCGTTACCTCTAGTATAACAGTAACGGCTGAGTGATTACTAAAATAGTTTTGGGTCTTTTAGATTGCTATCAGGATTTGTTAGAGGGGAAACTGATAGTAGATTGTGCCAGTATCGCTGACCTGGAACGTGGCTTCAAATTGTTCAGCTTGCTCGTCTAGGTAAGTTTTCGCCGCGTCTCCTGACAGACCTGAGGCGATCGCAAATTGCATCACGGTCACCGAACCCTGGTTGGTCTGCACGACCTCATAAAACACCTTTTGTAACCGTTCCGCCTCCGTCGAAGCCTCCGCTTGAATGGATTTTTGACGTTTAGCGCCAAAGAGGGGAGGATGTTGCATCAGCCACTGTCCTAACTTCGCAAAGCCAGCGGTAAACCCTAAGCAAAAGAGAAATACGAAAAATCTCACAAGGAAGGTTTCTTCGGCATCAAACAGCCCAACGATCGCAGCCAGAAGAAATAATGCCGCACCACCGTAAGCAAAAATTCCCAAAATAGCTCGAATTAGTCTCATCATGCCTCGCCTCCGCTCCGATTATCTAATTCTATCTTAAACGGGAATCTGGCTGTTCGCGATGGCTGTTCCTGAGGTAGATGACGGCATCGCGAACGGCTTGATAGACCAAACTAACCTACGGTGACGGGGTGCTGCTGCGATCGCAACCTTTCGACAATCTCCTCTAAGCCATCATGATTGAGGCGATAACTCAACGGATGAGCCACTAAGCGAGCTGTACTCTCAAACAACACCTCAATCTCAATCAAGCCATTTTCCTTCAGGGTGCGTCCCGTCGAGACCAAATCCACAATCGCCTCGGACATCCCGGTAATCGGCCCAAGTTCCACGGAACCGTAGAGGGGGACGATTTCGACGGGTAAATCCAAACTGCGGAAATAGTCCCGCGCACAGGTGACAAACTTCGAGGCCACGCGACCATGAATCGGTAAATCCAGAGGACTACGATAGGGACTCGAGGCTTTAACCGCCACCGAGAGACGACAACCGCCAAAACCTAAATCAGCCACCTGGGCCACATTAGGGTGTTTTTCGCGCAAAACATCATAGCCAACGATTCCCAGTTGCGCCTGGCCATATTCGACATAAACCGGGACATCCAAGGCCCGCACCAATAAACCCTGGGCCGTTCCACTAGCATCCAACATCTGAAGTTGGCGATTAGAGGAGTCTAGGAAACCACTAAAATCTAAGCCAACAGCCTTCAGAGAACGAATACTGTCTTTTAAGAGTGCGCCTTTCGGCAATGCGATCGTCAACATAATCGAAACGGATAAAACAGAAATAGAATAGGTCAGAAAGACCCATCAGACCCCAAGTCAGACCCAAACCGGTCTGTTATGCCGTTCCATCGCCAGGTTCGGCCACGGACTCGGCCACAGACTTGACCTCCACCTCTGCCGCCACGGCGGCCTCTTTACCCTTGTGATTAGCTTTAACGCGGGTAATGGGTTCGAGGAGTTTCGGGTCGAGGTCCTGATTGGAGAAGAGGGGTAAAATCTCGGTAATGAAGGCTTCAGCAGCTTTCGAGCGATAGCGATTGGGATTGTAGATCACATTGAGGGTACGTTTGACCACGACCTCCTCAATTGTGGCCTGGTGTAGAACTCCCATTTCCAACTCCTTCTCGATCGCCGAGACGGACACAAAGGCTGCTCCTAAACCGGACTGCACGGCGTTTTTAATCGCCTCAATGGAGTTGAGTTCCATCTCTAGGGTTAAGCGGCGTGTATCGATGTCACAGCGAGCCAAAACGCGATCGATAACCTTACGAATCGTTGATTGAGAGTCGAGGGCAATGAATTGCAGATTATACAACTCCTCTTTTTGCACCGAGGGTAACTGAGCCAGCGGATGAGAAACCGGCAGAATCAAAGCCAGTTCGTCTTGCGCGTAGGGGATAATCTCCAAAGAATCTTGTAAATCCGTGGGGACTTCCCCCCCGACAATGGCCAAATCGACCTGGCCGTTGGCGACACTCCAAGAGGTGCGCCGAGTCGAATGGACATGCAGTTGCACCGCCACATCTGGGTAGCGTTGACGGAAAGCACCAATGGTCCGAGGGAGGAGATAGGTCCCCGTGGTTTGGGAAGCGCCGACAATTAGGGTCCCCCCCTGTAAATTTTGTAAATCTTCAATGGCGCGACAGGTTTCTTGACACAGCGTCAGCACTTTCTCGCCATAACTGAGCAGTAAGTGTCCCGCCTCCGTCAATTGCGCTCGTCGTCCGCCGCGATCGAACAACGGCACATCCAACTGTCGTTCCAAGTTTTGAACCTGGAGACTGACCGCAGGTTGGGAAACATACAGGCTATCGGCGGCCCGCTTAAAGCTCCCCTCAGAGGCGATCGCCTTGAGGATGCGTAGCTGATCCAGAGTAAAAGGAAGGTCAGACATAGATGAAAAATCGGTGAGGGAAAAGCGCCATTTGGCAGCCCACCCATGTCACTAGCGTACCGGAGTGGGTGCGTTTTTTAACCCCCTCAAACAACGACAGTAGCATAAGAGCGAGTCAGGGCCTTCAAAGTTTTGTTGCTTGGAGCCTTCCTACCCCATCAGCCGCCGGGATCATCGACAAACCGAAGACTGGCAAAACCCAACTCAAAACCCAAGTCGACTTGTAGGGGCCATCTGCGTTTGCTAAGATCTACCCCACAAGTGAGACTAAATACTATCAACGACCAATACAGGTTCTCGGCCATCGGCGATCGCATTTATTGTCTGTGGGCTTATCTGCTGTTGCGACTGTTGCGACAAGAGTCTCGAAACCTCTTGGTTGTTCTGATTTCGGATACCCATCGAGATCAATTGAGAACCTAGACTTGTGGTAGACTGCTTATCGAGTTGTCACACCAACTCGAAGCACGACAGCCAAGCATCTGTTGAAACATTGGACAACCCTGTGGAAGACTGGGTTACACCTGTGGAGGCTGAGTTAGACCAAGAGAAACTTAGTTTCGGTCGGCTTCGGCAATGGAAGCAGGATGTCTCGGTTGTCATTTTCGCTCGAATCGTTGATGCGATCGCTGGCACTTAACCAACCTTTTACGTTGGCGCAGGAATCCCGCGTTCTACCGAACCGGTGAGCGTCGGGAGAAATCGCGCCTCGGTGTGGGACTAAAATGCCAAGGGATGTCAACTCGGGTAGACTTGTTAAACGCAGTGGGGTTGGGCGAGGATATGATACCCAATCATGTCCGAGGGGTCGCCTCACTATAAAAATGCAAATCCCGTCCAGGGAAAAAAAGCCTGTGCTGCAATGCCTAAACGGTCAGCGCCGGGAGTACGTCACATGTGTCGATAGAGGAAACTTATGAGCATGAAGCCAGATCGCGTGGTTCTTATTGGTGTCGCGGGAGACTCGGGTTGTGGGAAATCTACCTTTTTGCGCCGACTCTCCGATTTATTCGGTGCAGAGAAGTTAACCGTCATTTGTCTCGATGACTATCACAGCTTAGACCGCAAAGGACGTAAAGCCGCTGGGGTCACGGCACTCGACCCTCGCGCCAACAACTTTGATCTGATGTACGAGCAGATCAAGTCTTTGAAAGAAGGCAACCCCATTGACAAACCTATTTACAACCACGAAACCGGAGAACTCGATCCTCCTGAACGAATCAACCCCAATAAAATCATCGTCATCGAAGGGTTGCACCCGATGTATGACGAGCGAGTTCGTGGCTTGCTAGACTTTAGCATCTACCTCGATATCAGTGACGAGGTCAAAATTGCCTGGAAGATTCAGCGAGACATGGCAGAACGGGGTCATACCTACGAGGACGTTCTGGCCTCGATTGAGTCTCGTCGGCCTGACTTTGAGCAGTACATTGACCCGCAGAAACAGCACGCGGATATCGTGATTCAGATTCTGCCGACGAATCTAATCAAAGATGACAAAGAGCGTAAGGTTCTCCGGGTGCGTCTGATTCAACGCAATGACGTTGACCACCTAGAACCGGCCTATCTCTTCGATGAAGGGTCAACTATTAACTGGACTCCCTGCGGTCGCAAGTTGACCTGTTCCTATCCGGGTCTGCGCCTGTTCTATGGTCCCGATAGCTACTACGGCCATGATGTGTCCGTGTTAGAAGTCGATGGACGCTTCGACAATCTCGAAGAGATGATTTACGTTGAGGGTCATTTGAGCAACACTTCCACGAAGTATTACGGGGAACTCGCTCACCTGCTCCTCGAACATAAGGAGTACCCCGGTGCCAATGATGGAACGGGTCTGTTCCAGCTTCTGTCGGGTCTGAAGATGCGTGAAACCTACGAGCGTATCACCTCTAAGGATTCTAAGGTGGCTGTGGAAGTGTAAGTCCAAGCCTCAACTCAATGTTTGCCAAAGACGGAGTCAAGAGTATCACGCTCTGGCTCCGATTTTTTGTTACAGACACTTAGACGGGGACACGTAAAAATGCAGGAATGCTTTAATAGCGATATTTTCTTGCCTAACTTAGTCCTGACTGATGTGACGAGCATAGCGGGTCCTCTTGCCTCTTGCCTCTTGCCTCTTGCCTCTTGCCTCTTGCCTCTTGCCTCTT
>SIHH01000145.1:0-4553 GCA_004299065.1 Phormidium sp. SL48-SHIP
GTGAGACAGCCGCCCGATGGGGAGGGATGGTTTCCCATCACCTCCAATCATCTCCAATCGTGGGCTAGCCTGTTTAGATCGGTTGCACTTGGGTTCCGGGATTGGCTTCGAGGCTGTCGCCATGGCGATCGCCGTCGGTATAGGCCGCCAGGACCACATCACTGGTTTTCCCCCAGGCGATATTCCCCTGGGCATCGAGAGCGATCGCCCCTAAATCTCGTTGATGTTCCGTCGCTTCGGCAAAGGACTTCTCCATCGCGGCCTGCAAAGACATCCCATCACTAACCCGAATCACAATCTTGGCCGCCAGACATTCATCGATAATATCTTCCCCAATCCCCGTACAACTCACCGCCGCCAGGCGAGTCGCATAGTTCCCCGCTGGCATCGCGGAGTCACTGACGCGGCCAATCCGTTCAAAGCCTTTGCCGCCGGTTGACGTTCCCGCCGCCAACTGTCCTTGGGCATCGAGGGCCACCACGCCAATGGTTCCCCGGCCAGCGTTATCATCCTTACCCTCATCCTCGACAGGCTCAGCAATGACGTTGGCCATGCTACGACGGAAATTATCCTGACGATCCTGGAGCCACTCCTGAAGTCGATTATCGGTGATGGGGTCATATATGGGAATTTGCAGTTCTCGGGCTAACTCAGCGGCCCCATAATCCGAGAGGACGCGATCGCGTTCCTGTTGTAAATACTCCACTAACTCAATGGGATTTTTCAGTCGAGATACATTGATCACCCCACTAAATTGTTGCCGGGTTCCATCCATCAGCGACGCACTCATACGAACCTGGCCATCGGATTGTAAGACAGACCCTGTTCCGGCATTGAAGCGGGGTTCATTTTCGAGTAACTGACAGCCGCGCACCACAGCGGCTTTAGCACTGTCTCCCGCCCGCAGCAAGCTATAGGTTTCATCTAAAATGCCATATAACATCTCCCGCAAGGCCGCGACGCCTCCTTTGCCTTTCAGGGAACTGCCTGCACCACCATGAATAATTAGTTTCGGTTGCACCATGGAACGGTATCTCATCCTGGGTAAATCTCCAACGCTGATTTTAAAGCCTTTTGAGGGACTTCATGGAGGAATCAGCAACAAGAGGGTTAATTCTTAACGAGGCCGGTTTTTCCGGTTACGTTGTCGTCAAGGGTTGTATTGGTCTAATATCCGGAGACATCCCAGCGCAATTTTCGGGACTTGTAATGGAATTATTCGCCTCATGATGACTTTAAAAACCTCAATTCACGCCGGGTTAATGGCTTTGGTTCTGGTGGTTGGACTGATTGCTTTGCCCAGTCCGGCGTTGGCCCATATGCTCGCGGCCTATTTTCAGCCCCAAGCTGAGAGTTTGGAAATTCAAGCGATTTTCAGCACCGGTGAATTTTACGAGGCCGCTGATGTGGTGGTTCACCCTCCCTCTGACGCGGAGGTTGAGGACCTTCAAGGCCTCACGGATGAAGATGGACGCTTTGTCTTTGAACCGGACTACAGCCTCGTGGGAGATTGGATGATAGAAGTCGGGGAGGGGAGTCATTGGGATCTGTTGATTGTTCCCGTGGCCGATGGAGCGATCGCCTTTGATGAGATTACCCAGCTTCACCCGGATATCCCCCATCATCACCATCACTATGCCTCGAATCAGTTGCAGGTGGCGGCGATCGCCCTGGCGTCACTGCTCATCAGTCAAGGGTGGCGAGGCAAGTTTAAGCTCTAGGGTAATGCCGCCGCACCCAGGCGATCGCCTCGGCAGGAGTTTGGATCTGTCCCTCCGCATGGGCGATGGCAATTTCCGTCAGCCAATGGCCAATCTCGGGGCCTCGGGGGAGGCCCAAGGTTTCAATTAAATCCTGCCCGCTCAGCAGCGGTTGAGGATGGGCGATCGCATCCTCGGGAGTCAGATAGCGGTGTAGATAGGGGGTCAGCGTCTCTCGGTCAACCCCAGCCGCCATCGCATAGACGATATAAGCCGGGAAATTGCGATCGAGACGTTTGAACCAAAAATACTGCGATCGCACCGACAGACCCCGTAATTCCGCCGCTCCGGTAGCCGTTTGCCAAGCCTCTAGGACGGCTAACACAGCCCGAACCTCAGCGCGGGCATACTTTAACCGAGCTAAGGTGGTTTCAGCCTTAGCTAAATCGATTGCGGCCAAATCCTCAGACATTAAACTGGTCAACTTAGCGACCATCACCGGCGTGGTTTTCAGAGTCGGCCGCAGGGACTGACGCAAGCTAGAAACCAAATTTGGCCAATCAGCCATGAGTTGTTCGGCCGCCGCATCAATGGACGACAACCGGTCTAGGGAACCCGCCTGAGCCTGGGGAAACCAACCCGATAACACGCGATCGCGCCAGGCTTCTTGTAACCAGGGAGTTCCGGCACGGCTGCTGAGGAGATAACTTAACTCAGAATTAACCCGTTCGGCGGCCACGTGATTTAACTGGTTTGCCAGTTGGCGGATCCCCTGGCGCGTCTCAGCCTGGAGATGAAACCCCAACTGTGCCGCCTGTCGGTAGCCCCGTAGCAGTCGCAGTGGGTCATCTTTGAGGTTTTGCAAGGCGATCGTCCGTAACTGCCGTTGCTGTAGATCCTCGTAGCCGTGCAGTGGATCAATTAAGGTCTGGCTGCGCGGGTTGTAGGCGATCGCATTCACGGTAAAATCCCGTCGTCGTAAATCGGCTTCGAGGGAGTCTCCCTCCTGAACCGCAAAATCCACCGTCATCTCAGGAAACACCACCCGAGCAATTTGACGCTTCGCATCAAGAATGACAAATCCCGCCTCATATTTCTGAGATAGACGGCGGGCCGCTTCAATCGCTCCCTCGGGAACCACAAAATCTAAATCCAGATAGTCCGACTGTCGCCCCAGTAAGCCATCGCGAACGGCCCCGCCGACTAAACAGGCATCCGGGGGAAGATCCGCCAGGGAAAAGCCCCAAGTCTGAGGGGAAAACACAGTCGGTTTCCCCTCACCCATGAGGAGATCACTCATCATTAGATTTTCAACTCCCCAATCGCCCATGACGTTCTCGCCCATTACCAAAATCATTCACTCCCTTAAACGGGGCCTTGCAAAATCCCTACGTTAAACTAACAGAAACTGCAAACCTTCGCGCAAAGACGTTTATACCATGTGTATCTGTGTCAACTGCCATTACGTCGATCGCTGTGCCACCTATCATGAGGTGGAACACCAGCACCAACAGTCTCATCTGACGGAAAATCCAAACTTTCAGCCCGTTGAACCAACCATTAACGTGAACATCCGCACCCCCGAAGGCGGTGATATTGAAATGGAATGGGATGTCGTCGGCTGTCAAAGTTTTAAAGCGGAAATGGGGAAATGGTCGAAATTGCGTCCGGGTGAGTTGGTTCCAACCTAAGCCAACTTAAGCCAAGCTCAGATATTTGGGGGGGTTCCCGTCGAGGCGATCGCTCCCCCTAGCTTGATTCACGGTAGAATCGTGGAGATTCTGTCTCATTGAGCTTGATGATGAACTTAAACCAACGCTCTTTTCCCCTTGCAGGAGTGTTTGCTCTGTTACTGATGCTTTCAGCCTGTGGTGACGCTCCTGGGGAGATCACGACGGAGACGTCCCCTGACGCACCAACGGGTGACACGACGACTGGCGAGTCTTCCCCGAATGATGTGACTGAGTCGGGGTATCCGCCGGAGGTCATTACTGAGTTTCTGGACAGTTGCACTGGAGGCGATGCGGGTATGCAGTCGTTCTGTGAATGTTCGATTGAGGAGATTCAACAGCAATATTCCTTTGAGGAATTCGTTGAAATCGACGCGAGCATCACGGCGAACCAAGACCCCCCTGAAGCTCTCATGGCAATTTTTGAAGCCTGTCAATCTTAAGCGGTTACCAGTTCGCTGTCACCAGTTCGCCGTCAATGACTCGTACCAGGTTTGAGCGATTTTACGGTGGCCTTGGCGGTTGGGATGGATACCATCGGCGAGATCCTCGGATGTTAGGCCAGCATAGAGATCGACGAAGATAAGGCGATCGCCCTGAGCCTGACGGGCCTGAATCCGCTGGGCGATGGCCTCGTTGTAGGCCTGAACTCGTGCATTCAAGTGTGGCTCATCGATGGGCGGAATTGAGCCGACAAACACTTGAACCTCGGGACAATGGCGAAATAGGTCATCAATCAGGGCATCAAGACGAGCTGGGGCGCGTTCAAGGTCATAGCCTTGTACGATATCGTTGGTTCCAATCAGCAACAGGATAATATCCGGTTGCGCGGCCTGCAACCAATCCCCTACATGACGGTGCAGTTCGTCAATCCGCCAGCCGGGATAGCCTTCGTGACGGCGATGGGGAAGTTCTGGAGGGCCGTTTTCTTGGCTGCCGACAAATTCAATGCGATCGCCTCGTTCATGTAAGGCTTGCCAAAGGTCCATTCGATAGCCGCCGGGGACGTTATAGCCGTCGGTAATGGAATCCCCGAGGGGCATAATTTTAATCGCCTGCTGTTGCTTCACGGTTCAGGACTCTTGACGAGTAAAGGGGAGATCCTCGTTAATGGCGGCCACCT
>SIHH01000145.1:4653-10129 GCA_004299065.1 Phormidium sp. SL48-SHIP
ACGGTTCAGGACTCTTGACGAGTAAAGGGGAGATCCTCGTTAATGGCGGCCACCTCTTTTTCTTCCATCTCGTTGACTTGTTGCAGATAGGGCAAAATGATTTTGCTCAATCGAGAGGAATAAAAGCGATGGAGGCTCACATTCGGCGTCGCGGGGAAGCCTCGGCGTTTTTTATGACGGCCCCCGGCACCGGGATCGAAGACCTTGATGTTATGGTCGATGGCCCATTCAATAGGCTGGTAATAGCAAACATTGAAATGCAGACAGTCAATGTCATGATGACTGCCCCAATAGCGTCCATAGAGGCGATCGCCTTTGGTTAGACAAAACGACATCCCGACGGGGTGGCGATCGTCCTGAGATGATTCCGGGTAGGCGGCGACAAAGAGGACGCGATGACGATAGGTTGAATAGAGTTGTTCAAAAAAGCGTTTGGTTAGGTATTTACTGCCCCACCAGCCAAATTTGTCGCAGGTATTCTCATAAAAACGGTACATGAGCGGGAACAGAGCGCGGGGAATGTCATCGCCGCTGAGGGTTTTTAAGGTTAAACCCGATTTTGCCATCGCCTTGCGTTCTCGCTTGATATTGCGCCGCTGATTGGCGTTGAAGGCTTTGAGATAGTCATCAAAACTGCCATAGGCATCGTTTTGCCAGATGTAGTTATGATGCCGCCAGGGGGAGAAGCCGCACTGTTGTAGACGAGCTTGCCATTCCGGCTCCACATAGAGAAAATGACAGCTACTAATTTGGTTGCGATCGCAGAAATGGTCAATTTCTGCCACCATCACTCTCAGGAGTTGTTCTTCATCTTCATCCGGAGCGATCAAAAAACGATAGCCTTCGGCGGGAGTAAAGGGACTCATCCCCAGGAGTTTGGGATAGTAAGATACTCCCAAACGCTCAGAGAGATCGGCAAATTGATGATCGAAGACAAATTCGCCGTAACTATGGCCTTTCAGGTACAATGGCGCCGCCGCTACCAGGGTGCGATCGCGCCAGACGGTCAAATGACAAGGCATCCAACCGGCTTTTCCCGTGGCACTTCCAGAAGATTCTAGGTTATGCAGCCAATCCCATTCAAAAAAGGGCGTTGTAAGAGGTTGAGCGAGGGGATCCCAGGCCTCTTTCGGAATTTCGGCGATCTGATGAATCCAGGAAACTGTGTAGTTTGAGGCAGTTTTATCCATGGGGTCAGGGTGGTATAGGAGTGCATCCCAAGTGTTAATACAGTCAATTTAATCCAATTGAACGAGTCAATCATCAATCATGAATCGTTGACAGTTAACCGTGAGGAGGCCTCCGAATCGTCTTGGTTTGACTTATTTTTGAGGGAGGTTGGGGCTAAAATACGTTTTCCCAATCGGGACAGTCTTCCCCATCCCAGCCATAGGGGTGCATCCCACAGACGAGCAGAGTGTCCCCATACTGATGACCGTGATAATGTAGGCAGTTGATACAGGCCGGATGGGTGGTTTTGCTCGGTGTAACATAGGTCATCTGAACAAAGGGATCTGAGTCTTGTGCAACATCCTCTCGGTCCCCATCCCAATTGCGATCCTCAATAAAGAGGGCCTCTAAGCCTTCTAACCAATCATCGAGGGTGCGATCGAGTTCTTCAGATACCTCATCTAAGGGCAACAGTTGCTGTAACTGCTGATACATGTCATCGGAACAGTCTTGAGACCAAACAAACAACTCTTGAAGCTGTTGATCAACCTGATCCACCATCTCGTCTGTCCAAGTCTCAAACGACTCAGCCGTTTGGTTCAGGGCCGCTTCAACGGTTTTTTCGACGCTATTGACCCATTCTGTGATCCAATCTTCCATGATTTACTGATCTTGCTGCAAACGGCGCAATTCTTCTTGAAGCGATCGCACCTCTTGGTGTAAATTCTCGACCCCCGAGTCAGGTTGACGAGCGTCTCCGGAGCTTGACGAAGAAGAGGGAGGCTCGCTCCCGTCGTCATCATCATCGAGGATTTCGATGCGGCGAGGTTCTTTGGGGCCGGTATCTTCTCGAACTTGGGTGGGGGAACCGGCCTGTCGTTGGCCCTGGTTAACCATGTCTTCGACAAAACGACGCGCCTCGTCGGCGTTCATTTCCCCCCGTTCTACTAGCTCATCGGCCAGTTTCTGAGCGGTTTCGCGTAACTCAATCAGTTTTTCACTGGCTTGTTCTCCGGCGTAGGAGGCTAAGCCAACCCCGAGGTAAAATGCCTTCTGAAACAAATTGCCAAATCCAGCCATAGTCGTGATGGTCCTTGTTCCACGGTGTCATGATTCCAGCTTATCGTATCCCTTGGGGGTTGTGGGCCGGGATGGAGCGGATGGTTAATCGGGGAGGGGTAAGTCGGTGGGAATCCAAATCGAGAAGCGACTCCCCTGGCCGGGTGTGGAGTCCACCTTGAGTTTTCCGCGATGTTGCTCAACGACAATGTCGTAGCTACTGGTTAACCCCAGTCCAGTTCCTTGGCCAATGGGTTTGCTGGTGTAGAAGGGGTCAAAAATTTTGTCTTGGCTCTCGTGGTCAATACCAATGCCATTATCTTGGATCTCAATGATGACAAAGCCTCGTCCGTCGTCATCGTGATTGGTATCGAGGCGAATGCTGATTTCTGGGCTATAGTCAGTCCTGTTAAGGGAGCGATCGCGCCGTCGAGTTTGGCCAATGCGCTCATCGATGGCATCAATGGCATTGCCGATAATGTTAATAAAGACTTGATTGAGCTGACCAATGTTACAGACAATGGGCGGCAAATCGACATACTGTTTCGTGACTTTGATGTTATAGCCGCTACAGGTCTGTTGCAGTTTGGCGTGACTTAAGGCGATCGCATTATCGAGGTGTGTATGAAGATGAACCGGCTTAATTTCGGCTTCGTCAAGATGGCTAAAGGTTCGCAGAGAAGTGACTATTTTTTCAATTCTACTGGCGCCGGATTTCATGGATTTTAAAAGTTTAACAAAATCCTTAGCAATGTAGTTTACGTCAACTTCACTTAAGAAGTCAGCAATTTCAGGCTCTGGATTTGGGTAGGTTTTTTGATAACAATCTAGGAGTTCGAGTAATTCTTCGGTATAGGTTTGAGCGTGAGGGAGATTCCCCAAAATAAAACTCACCGGATTATTGATTTCATGGGCAATTCCAGCGACAAATTGTCCCAAAGCTGACATTTTTTCGGCTTGAATTAGGCTGGCTTGGGTTCGCTGGAGCCGTTTCAAGGTTTGGCTCAGTTGCGTGACGTTGCGGCGTAACTCCATCTGGGCCACAACTTGACGGCTGAGAGCCTGCAATCCTTTGAGTTGTTCATCGGTTAACTCTCGCGGCTGGTTATCGATCGCACAGAGGGTTCCAATAGCCTGGCCATCGGGAGTTTGCAGAGGCGCACCGGCATAGAAGCGAATTTGTGGGCCACCCGTGACGAGGGGATTGTCGGCAAAGCGCGGATCGGCTTCGGCATTGGGAACGACTAATACTTCACTGGGATCGAGGATGGCGTGAGCGCAAAAGGCTTGATCGCGCGGTGTTTCATCGGCGTCAATGCCAACTTTAGATTTAAACCATTGCCGATCGCGATCGACTAAACTGACGAGGGCAATGGGGGTATTACAAACATGAGCAGCCAGGGTGGTGATATCGTCGAAGGCTTGTTCGGGCAAGGTATCGAGCAGGTTATACTGCTCAAGAGCCTGTTGGCGTTCGACTTCGTTTTCAGGATAGGGTGCGGCGGGCATATCGAACGATAAAGAATCGATAAATTGAATAATGGAAAAGTCGGTTTCAGGTCTTCATGAGTTGTCAGAAGACAGGCAGTTCAGTCCACCTGAACTGCCTGTAGATGCAAGGGATGTTATGTCTATGATTCAGATGCTGTCCGACTCTGGATTCGGACTCTGGATCTTGATGATGAGCTTAGCGCATGGTGACAAATTCCTCAGCCGAACTCGGATGAATGCCAATGGTGGCATCAAAATCGGCTTTGGTAGCTCCCATTTTGACGGCGATCGCCACCCCTTGGATGATTTCAGCGGCGTCTTCTCCCACCATATGCGCTCCTAGGACGCGATCGCTGTTACCATCGACGACGAGCTTCATCAGAGTACGTTCGTTGCGGCCACCGAGAGTATGATACATCGGCCGGAATTTCGAGCGGAACACTTGCACCGCATCCCCATACTGGTTCCGGGCCTCGGCTTCGGTTAAGCCAACGGTGGCGGCTTCGGGGGAGGAAAAGACAGCGGTGGGGATGTTCTCGTAACTCATCTCCCGAGATTTGCCGCCAAAATGGGTATCGGCAAAGACACGGCCTTCGTTAATGGCCACGGGAGTGAGGTTGACGCGATCGGTACAGTCGCCGACAGCAAAGATATGGGGTTCGGCGGTTTGGCTATAGTGATCGACGGCGATCGCTCCCTTCTTCACCTCCACCTTGGTGTTTTCTAAGCCTAACCCCTCTAAACGCGGTTTGCGACCGGTGGCCGAGAGGGTGATGGTATCGGCAACAATACTCCCCTCGTCACTATCGAGGTTCAGCGTCAGGCTTCCATCGTCTCGTTTCTCAACGGAGGTGATGTTGGTGTTGTTGAGGATGCGAATACCGTGGTTAACCATTCCCTCCTGAATCGAATCCCGCAGATCTTCATCAAAGCCATTGAGGATTTTTTCACGACGAATCACCACCGTCACCTCGGACCCTAAGCCCTTGAGGATACAGGCAAATTCTACGCCAATGTAGCCGCCACCGAGGACCACCAGATGCTTCGGCTGTTGGGGAAGATGGAACATTTCATCGGAGGTGACGGCATGTTCGAGGCCCGGAATGGCCGGTTTGATGGGTTTTCCCCCTACGGCGATGAGGATCTTCTCGGCGGTGATTTGGCGATCGCCGACTTGGATGGTATGAGAATCGACAAATTGCGCCGATTCCCGAAAGACCTGCACCTCGGACTTATCGAGCATCTTCTGATAGATGCCATTCAAGCGGGTCACTTCGTTGTTAACGGCGTTAATCATCTTGGACCAGTCCAGCTGACTCTGGACGGCACTCCAGCCGTAACCTACGGCATCATGGAAATGCTCGGGGAAGTGTGAGGCATAGACCATTAGCTTTTTGGGAACACAGCCTCGGTTGACACAGGTTCCCCCAAGGCGATCGTCTTCGGCAATGCCGACCTTAGCACCATATTCGGCGGCTCGGCGAGCGGTGGCAATGCCCCCAGAACCGGCCCCAATCACAAATAAGTCAAAGTCGTATGTCATAGAGTCTTTAGTCCTCTAAAGGTTTGCTGTTGGAAGGTTGCTGTTAAAATGTTGCTCTATTAGGTCGTTGCCGCAATAACCTAAAACGTCTGTTGCCATCCTATAACTTGCAAGGGTATTTTTTCATCGGAAATATCCGGGACTCCCGTTTCTGGGGAATCCCGGATGAGTTGAGGCGAAGACTCACCAGCAATGACTCGGGTAAGTCCTCAC
>SIHH01000506.1 GCA_004299065.1 Phormidium sp. SL48-SHIP
CCGACGGCGCGATAAAGATTAACAGTGGATCGAAATACCGGATCGAGAAGTGGGATGCGTCGGCCAGTTCCTGGAACACAGTGATCCCCGGCCTCGGCGATCTGACGCAGGCGGAAGTGGATCAGCTTGCGAATATCAACTCCGTCACGATTAGCAACACGCAGTGGGGCTACCTCGGCGGACTCGGCAGCGCGCCGCTGGAGGATGACGACCTCGCCGCCAACGGTGGTGACATAACGGTGGTCGGTGATTTTGGCCTTGGGGGCAATGTTAGTTCGCTCAACGATTTCGGCTCATTAGATGAAATTACTCGGTTTTTCCGAACCGGGAATCTGGATTCCGCAACAAACCCACCTCCGGATGCGGACTCTCGGCGCGCGAATGGCTTGGTGATCAATGGGTTTTCAAATGAGCAAGCCGTTTTGCTTATCAACGCCCGAGACGGAGAAAGCAGGGCATGGATCGGTCAAGCCGAAGGCGCTGGGGCATCAGTTAATTGGGCTGCACTTTTAACCGATGAAGACCTCGCCGCCAACGGCGGGGCAGTGCCGGAAACAAATCGGACTAACAAATTTAACGGGAACCAGCAAAACTTCGGTCGAATAAAAATAGATGCCACAGAGGACAGCCAAATACTAATTTTTGGGGATGACTCTACCAATGATGATAACTATGCTTTTTATGAACTTAATGATGGAACCAGTCCAAGCTTGATACGTTTTAGGGTGAGAGATGGTTTCGAAGGTAATATTACTAACACACTGTCGTATCATTTTTCGGGAGGGGTAGAGTTAGGTAATCCTAGCGGCGGTCCTAAAGGTAACAACACCTTAAACGCCGAAG
This sequence comes from Phormidium sp. SL48-SHIP, assembly GCA_004299065.1. Lineage (GTDB taxonomy): Bacteria > Cyanobacteriota > Cyanobacteriia > Cyanobacteriales > Geitlerinemataceae > Sodalinema. The sequence continues at coordinate 844 of SIHH01000506.1, forward strand.
AACTCTACGACAACGGCAACCGCGTCTACAGCGCGTCCAATGCGCCTGCGAGTACGGACCTGTCGGACCATGAGTCACAGGTCGTGGAACTCGGCGGCGACTTCGACGCGGGCGAGGAAGTGCGGTGCGAGCGGATTGGGAACATGGTGACGATTACGGTTTTTGATGATGATTTAAGACACAACCTTGGTGGTGATGATGACAATGTAACTTCAAACTCAGGTGTTATCCCTACATCTTTTAGACCCTCTGCCAGTCAAATGTTCTTCCCGCTCTTCGGTGCAAGTAGTCTTCGAATAACGTCAGACGGACTCTTTGAGATACTAAATGTTAATAGCGGTGTGACGAACTCGTTTTCAGTCTCGTACTTGGCGGTCTAACCAATGACCGCCCCCAAGATATAACGCGATCCCGGATGGCGATAATGGACGCTCTAAAACCGCACCTCCACCCCAATGGACGCATTATGCGACACGACACCAGCCT
>SIHH01000507.1 GCA_004299065.1 Phormidium sp. SL48-SHIP
TCAGAGATATTGACTTCAGAGGGTTCTGAATCAGAGATATTGGTTTCAGAGGGTTCTGAATCAGAGATATTGGTTTCAGAGGGTTCTGAATCAGAGGGTTCTGAATCAGAGATATTGGTTTCAGAGGGTTCTCGCTCAGAGGTTTCGGGTGCAGAGGTTTCTCGCTCAGAAACCTCCTCCAAGGCTGACTTACTATAGCTGTAAGAATATAAAGTTCCTTGTCGGTACGCCGAAACCGGTTCTTTGTGAACCTCATAATTACCAACAGCCTGACCAGCGGCCACTCCGGACGGATTCTCCTCCGTGTCATCGGGCCAATCCTCCTCCTCGGGCCAGTCCTCCTCATCCCAGACTTCTGACTCAACGTCCCCTGAGCCAGAGGAAGGAACGTCATGGCGGACAGAAGGCCGACGTTGCGCTGACGACGTCCACCGCCTCTCGGGGGTCATAGGGGTGTCAGAGGCTGACGTCTTTCCCGGCGATTCCTGAGCCTCCACCGCAACATCATCCTCATCGAGATCCGGGTCATCGATCGCATCGTCTCGAAGCTGACGCGAAGACGGTTGTCGGGTCCGGGCCGACTCCATTGTTCCCGAAGCCTGTGAATGGCGCGAGGAGCGATCTCCTCTCGGTAACAGCAACGCCACAAACCCGGCGCTCATCACTCCGGCCAAAAACGGAATTAAGAGCCAAATTCCTAACGGGAGGGCGATGGAGGTGACACCGAAAAAGGTAATTGATAGGCTCGGTGAGCTATTTTGAACCAGAAACAGTGCCAAAACCCCCAAGATAATCAAGCCGGTGATGGGCAATTTAGACGTTCGCATGAGTTCAGGGAGTGAAAATGAGTATTAGTCCTCTATCTTAAACATCAAAAGAGGACTCCCGCTAGAGCCGACAGGTTTAGCGGTGAGATGAATTTTGATCCACAAAAAACCGACCGCAGGGAGTTCAGCTTAATTAAAGTTATGGTAAGCTGAAGAAGCCAACGCACCCAAGCGTGCCTAGATAGACAGGATTGGTGGTTCTCGCCAGATAAAATGTCCGACCAAAAAGAAATACCGGTTCACAGGGGCGGCATAGTTTATGAAGGAGAAGCCGAAACATCATCGAGTTTTGGTTGTCTGCTGTCGGGCAGTCAGTGGACGTTAAACAAACGCTTGTGGAGGGGAATCTGGACGGGGTTTCAAGACAGAGATGACTTGAGACTAGACAAACCCAGTGAAGCAAGAATCCCCCGTTATAATCTTTGATTTAACGGTGGGAGTGTCAATGATCTTCTTTCCAACGTCGTAGCGGTACACAGTCAATCTCAAAGCCATCAAGAC
>SIHH01000508.1 GCA_004299065.1 Phormidium sp. SL48-SHIP
TATTTAGTGAAATATTTACTACCTTGGATGGGAAGTGTTACTACCAATTTAGTTTGTAAATCAATCCAAGTTGTCAAACAGATTGGCAAACCCATACTAGTACATCCGGATTATAGCCCTGTATGACGCGGTCGAGAATGTCTCAATAGTAGCCGCTGCAACCGCGTGGACAAGCCAGGAACCAGGGGAGACGTTTATCCTAGTATTTAATGAGGGGCTGTGGATGCCAAAGTCCATGCCACATAGTTTAGCGAACCCCAATCAACTATGGGCATACGGTACTTTTGTACAAGACAATCCGTGCTCTGGGGCCCCGCTGTACATGGACAGCGCCGACAACGAGGCGATGGTTCCCTTTGAGACACAGGGCACCGTGATATATGCGACCACCAGAACGCCTACGCAGTTTGAACTAGATAACTCACCCCATATTTGTATGACATCAGCACGAGAGTGGAACCCAGCCAAGGTCCAATTCCCACGTGCCTGCTGGTCCATCGCGGACAATTGTTAGTACAACAACTGTGCGGCCCCTCATCAGTGATGACGAGGGGGTTGCTGATTTTAACCAGCACATCCTTGCTGTGCACCAACAAACCAGCGCAAACACTTCTGTCCTCAAAGACATCCCAACACCGAACACCTTTGCCTTGACCAAACAACGGTCAACCATCACGCCACAAGACCTGGCCGACCGTTGGTGCATTGGCCTAGACCAAGAACGTCTCACACTACAGACCATGACTCAACACATTGTGAGTTCGGCCCTACTGCCGCTCGCACGACGTTACAAGGCAGACCACATGTTCTGACTCCCACAACTTCAAGGGGAGTGGTTCACGTCGAGGGATGGGAACAAATATGGGCAAATCTTTGCAAACGGTTCATACTTTGCAGCTATCTACCCAATTGCGATAATTTGATGAATGAAGATTGTGAGCTAGTTTTAATTCTAGCATCTATTGCATGAAATTGTCGATCCGCTGATCGATCTTGTTGTAATCGTGAATTTCCAGAGACTTGGTCTTGGAATAAACATTTATAGACTCGTAGAGATCGCGTAGGATTTGACTGATCTCATCTTTGACATCTTAATCTTGAGTTGAATTAGGTTGGTCTTGGAATCAGCAGTGAAGACCTTCAAATGGTGTTTTTAATCGTCAAAAAGGGTCGTTCGATGACTTTGTCGGAATGACTCAATTTGATTGGTGAACTAGCGTCATTATACGGTCTTGCAATAGACTCGTTGCGGAACATAATGACGCCTTTAGCCTTGCGTTTGGTTTAGTGGCTGTGTAGGAATGTAATTTCAAAGTTGGGATAG
>SIHH01000509.1 GCA_004299065.1 Phormidium sp. SL48-SHIP
TGTTCCCTATCACCATGCTTGATACCTATCTCAACAAATTCGCCCGCTTTGGAGTTCATCTAGGCTTAGACCGTATCCAACGGTTGTTAAGCCATTTAGGGAATCCGCAAAATCAGGTTCGGGTGATTCATGTGGCGGGAACCAATGGGAAAGGCTCGGTTTGTGCGTATCTCAGTTCCATTCTCACGGCGGCGGGTTACCGAACGGGGCGTTATACGTCTCCTCATTTAACTCATTGGTGTGAGCGGATTTGTCTCGATGGTGATCCGATTGCTGAGGCGCGGTTTGAGGCGTTGCTGCAACGGGTTGAGGCGGCGATTGTCCCTGATGAACCGACTCCGACTCAGTTTGAGGTGGTGACGGCGGCGGCTTGGTTGTATTTTGCGGAGTCGGCGGTGGATGTGGCGGTGGTTGAGGTGGGATTGGGGGGACGGCTGGATGCGACGAATGTCTGCGATCGCCCCCTGGTGAGTATTATTACCTCGATTAGTCGCGATCATTGGCAACGTTTGGGAAATACGTTAGGGGAGATTGCGGGGGAGAAGGCGGGAATCCTCAAGGCGAATTGTGCGGCGGTGGTGGGGCCGTTACCGGCGGAGGCGCAACGGGTGGTACAAGGGCGGATTGAGGTGTTAAATTGTCCGGCGGTTTGGGTCGAACCCGCGATTCGGGTTGAGGGGAATCGGGTTCAGGTGCAGGGGTTTGAGTATGAGTTGTCTTTGGGGGGGGCGGTTCAATATGTCAATTCGGCGATCGCCCTGGCGGTGATTCGTCAGTTGCAGGCCCAGGGATGGACGATCTCGGATGAGGCGATTCGTCGGGGGATGTTGACGACGCGCTGGGATGGACGGTTGCAATGGCTGAGTTATCAACAGCGGCGCATTTTAATGGATGGCGCTCATAATGTGGCGGCGGCCCAGGCGTTACGGGGTTATGTGGAGAGTTTGCAAACGCCGGTGACGTGGGTGATGGGGATGTTGGCGACGAAGGATACGGAGGGGATTTTGGCGGCGTTGTTACGAGGGGGCGATCGCCTGATTTTTTTACCGATTCCGGGCCATCAGTTTATGCCCTTGGAGGAGTTGTCGCAGCAGGCGATCGCCTATTGTCCTGAGATCTCGCCTGAGTTGGCCCAGGAGGTGGATGAGGCGTTGAGTGAGGCCTGTTTGGACGGCGATCGCCTACCGGTTCTCTGTGGTTCGCTCTATTTGATTGGCCGTTTTTTGCAACGTCAACAGGGAGAAGGATTATCGGTGGTAAGTCATCGGTGAACTACCGAACAGTGAATCAAAGATTACACAGTCGGCTTCCTACCCAGCAA
>SIHH01000510.1 GCA_004299065.1 Phormidium sp. SL48-SHIP
TTTCCCGCCTGGCCTACACCGTCAGCGACAACGGTGCGATCACCGTCAACGCCTTCGGTAAACATTCGATCTCAACCGGAGTCGTTTCCACCACATCCCCGTCAATGACGATGTTCTTGACCGGGTCTGCCGTCACCCGCATCTTAGCCGCCCGTAAACAGATGATATCGTCCCGTTGGGTCTCCGTCTTCAAAATTGCCGCTCCCACCATGCTGGTGAGGGCGTTAAGTGCCTGTAAGCGGTTGTCTGTCGTACCGATGGTAATCTCTAAAACCCCGTCATCCGGGATCGTCTCCCCGAATCCTTGAGCCAAAATCGAGGTGGGCGGGGCCAGGTTGGCAATGGTGATGGCATCGGCCCGGAATTGCCGCACTTCTCCGTCAATTTCGAGTTCGGCATCAAATTGACTGTCTTGATTGAACCGTTGCACACCGCCCCAGAGATAGGCCAAAACCCCCCAACGATCCTTCTTCTCGCGATCGGCTAATTCCACAACATCCGCTTCAAAACCAATTCCAGCCAAGAGAATCATCGTCCGTCCGTTACAACGGGCCGCATCAATCACGCGGTTGGTTCCCGAGATGAGTAACTCACAGGCCCCACGGATATTTTGCGGAATGCCCAACGCACTGGCGAAGGCGTTGGCGGTTCCCCGAGGAATCACCCCTAGAGGAATTTCGGTATGTAATAGGGCATCGGCGACGGTGGAGACGGTTCCATCCCCTCCTGAGGCGATGACTAAATCGGTTCCCGACTCCAGAGACTGCTGAACCAAGGCTTTTAAATCTGTGTCAGGTTCTGTAACCAAGACATTGAGGTGAATCCGGTCTTGCAGTTGTTCGCGAATTAAGGCCAATTCGCGATCGGGGTTCCCTTGGCCGGCGGCGGGGTTAAAGATGAGGTGGGCGACGCGGTGGGTGGCCAGTTGCTGGATGACGGCGGTTGCGGTGGCCAGGTTGGTGGCTAACGGCACGTTGTGGACGTTGCAAACCCGCAACAGGGCTTGAATGTCGGGTTCGTGGGGTTGGGCGTAGAGGGGATCGATGAGGAAGATTACGGCAACGACATCGCCGCTAACTATTCGGGCCGCGATTTGTGTGTCTCCTCCCATTCCGCCTGATTCCATCTGTTCGATGGATAAGTCGGTCGCTTCTTGAATCCGTCGTCCGGTGGTTCCGGTGGCGATGATATGATAGCGGCCGAGAATTGAGCGGTAGTCTTGGGCAAAACTAACCAGTCTATCTTTTTGGGCGTCGTGGGCGATGAGGGCTAGGGTTGCAGGCATTTGGGTTTAAGGGAACAGGGAACAGGGAACA
>SIHH01000146.1 GCA_004299065.1 Phormidium sp. SL48-SHIP
AGTTGGGAGAGAATCCCCGACCTCTTGCCTCTTGCCTCTTGCCTCTTGCCTTCTTCTCCCCTGTTCCCTGTTCCCTGTTCCCTGTTCCCTGTTCCCTTCCCTTGCCTCTTGCCTCTTGCCTTCTTATCCCCTATTTTTTGTACGATTCAGACCAACTTTTGCTATAGGATAGGTTAATCTGTGGGTGAGGCTGCCCTCGTTGCCAGATCAAATCCTTCAAGACGTCACCCTAGGGGAAGTGGAGCATCGTGCTAATTCCACTCGATTACTACCGTATTTTGGGCTTGCCCATCCAGGCAACCGCCGAGCAAATCCAGCAATCCTATCGCGATCGCTCGCGACAGTTGCCGCGTCGGGAATACTCCGAGGCGGCCATTGAAGGACGCAAACAACTCATTGACGAAGCCTATAGCGTCCTAGCCGATGCCGAGAGCCGCGCCCGCTACGACAGCCTATTTCTGAGCAAAACCTACGACGAAAGCGATCTGGCCGATGACGCCGATGACTCAGACCACCTCGACTCAGCCTCAGAGGAGTTGAGCGTCTCCCCCCAGGGCGATCGCAACGGCATGACCCCCATCGCTCCCCCTCGTATCAGCCAAAGTCCCAGCCTTGAAATTGAAACCCATCAACTCGTCGGCGCCTTAGCGATTCTCCTAGAACTCGGAGAATACGATCGCGTCCTCACACTCGGTCGTCCCCACCTATCCCAGCGCACCTCCGACAGCCGCGTTGCTGGCGAAACCGTCTTCCGCTCGGACATCGCTCTGACCGTTGCTGTGGCGTACCTGGAAATGGGACGAGAACAATGGCAACAACGGCAATATGAAAACGCCGCCTCCTCCCTCGAAGCCGGACAAGCATTGCTATTACGAGAAGGATTGTTCCCCCAAGTGCGCGGTGAAATGCAAAACGACCTGCAAAAACTCCGTCCCTACCGGATTCTCGAACTCCTAGCCCTACCCCTCGATGAAGAAACCCTACGACAACGAGGCTTAGAATTACTGCGGGAGATGCTGCAAGAACGCGGTGGAGTCGATGGAACCGGCGACGATGGTTCTGGCTTAGATGTCGATGACTTTCTGCGCTTCATTCAACAACTGCGTCAGTACACGACGGCGGCCGAACAGCAGCTTCTCTTTGAACTCGAAGCCCGTCGCCCCTCGGCTGTGGCCACCTATCTCGCCGTCTATGCCTTGATTGGCCGGGGGTTTGCCCAACGACAACCGGGACTCATCTATCGCGCTAAGTTGCTGCTCGTTCAACTCGGCCGCCGTCAGGATGTTCATCTCGAACAAGCCGTCTGCGCTCTGCTACTCGGACAAACCGAACAAGCCAGTCGAGCCTTAGAACTGTCCCAGGAAGATGAACCCATCCGCTTTATTCAGGAGCATTCTCAAGGCTCTCCCGATTTACTGCCCGGTCTGTGCCTCTATGGAGAACGATGGCTTCAGGATGAGGTGTTTCCTCATTTCCGCGATTTAACCAGTCTGACGGCGTCCCTGAAGGACTATTTCGCAGATCCTCGCGTGCAAACCCATCTGGAAAATCTGCCTCCAGAAAGCGAAGACTCGGCCCAATGGGTGGTCTCGGCCACCCAAACGGCTCTACCGCCACCCACGGACTCGATGCCGGTTTTGGCGGGAGCGAATGCCCTGGACTACAGCCCGAGTCAGGGCGATGAGGGTACGACCCAGAAGACGAGCCATAGTGCCAGCGATGGCGCAACGCATTGGGCGCGATCGCCTCAATCCTCCCAAACGACGGGTTCAATCAGTCGTAGCCGTCCGTCCTGGGACCTGTCCCCGTCTCAGAACGCTGGTTCCCTAGGACGCACCTCCGTGAGTACTCCCCGTTTTCCGGGGGCCAATCCCTTCGCTCCCCCTGATCCGATGACCCCATCCCCCTCGGCTTCTGGACCACGACGGCGACGGCGGCGAGATTCCGTCTCCTCGACTCGCCCCTCTACGCGATCGCGGCGAGGGGGGGTGAAACTCGATCGCCTGCTCATCTTAATGGGAGGAGGTCTGTTGGCCCTGGTGCTGTTATGGATTGTCCTAAGCAGTCTCTTAGGTGGGTTGGCGGCGTTGTTGGGAATCTCGGGACCGCAACTTGATGACAATGGGGCTGATGTTAGCCTCAGCGAGCCATTGTTTGAACTCCCAGACCCCGAACCGGCGCCAGATGCCGATGCGCCTCTGAGTCGTGAGGTGGCCGAAACCACCATTGAACGCTGGCTTTCGGTCAAATCTGAGGCCGTTGGCCCCGACCATAATCTCGATGGCTTAGCCACGGCGTTAACGGGGCCAGCCTTGAGCGAATGGCAACGCCGGGCTGAGGAGGCGCGGCGCGACGGTTGGTATTGGCAGTATGACCAGCATGAGGTGACGGTGCAGTCGGTGGAGTTGGCCGATGAGACTTCAGATCAGGCTCAAGTTGAGGCGATCGTGCAGGAAGTCGGAACCCTTTATGAAGGGGGACAAACCATCAATTCTACGGGGTCAGATCCCCTCACGGTCCTCTATACGTTAGTTCGTGTGGATGGGGAGTGGAAGATAGAAGACTGGTCGCTTCGGTGAAATGCCATCCCTAGGGGAGCCAATCCGCTACACTAAAGTGCGGGATCCGTGAACCCCGGTTTTCTTTGCCTCGATATCTGTTGTCATGTCCATAAGTGAGCCTACCCCCTCAACTGCACCTGAGACCCCGGCGGACTCGTCCGTCTGTCGTGACCCCACGGCGCTACGCCAATGTCTCGAAGCTCTCGATATCCCCCGTATTGGGCGACATCTGTTTCTCTGTGCTGATCAAACCAAGCCGAAATGCTGTTCTAAGGAGGCGGGAGTGGCGGCCTGGAATTATCTCAAACGCCGCCTGAAGGAGTTGCAGCTCGATCGCAGCGGTGATGAGCGATCGGTCTGTGTCTTCCGGACGAAAGCTAACTGTCTTCGGGTTTGTACTCAAGGACCGATCCTGTTAGTCTACCCCGACGGGGTTTGGTATCGTCACGCTACGCCTGAAGTGCTTGAGCGGATTATTCAGGAGCATCTCATCGGCGATCGCATTGTTGAGGAGTATGTCATTTGGCCATCCTCAGCCGCCCCGAGTCAAGAGCCATCCCGGCCACAAACCTCGTCCGACGACTGAGAATCGGCAGGACTTGTACTCCTAAGGAAAGGAATAAGCTAAAATAAGCAATGGTGTTATTCGAACCCTTGTGCCAAAACAGCAAGCAATTTTTTTGATATTGACAGTCTCCTATGAAAAATACCACACCCAAACGGTTACTTCTTATTGATGATGATCCGAATCTAATTTTATTGGTCAAAGATTTCTTGGAGTTTCGCGGTTACGAGGTGACCGCAGCCGAAAATGGACGAGAAGCCCTTGATATTTTAGAAGAAACAATCCCGGAACTGATTATTTGTGATGTCATGATGCCGGAAATGGACGGCTATGGTTTTGTCCAAAAAGTGCGTGAAAATCCCCGTACTAGCTGGGTTCCCGTGATTTTTCTCTCGGCTAAAGGGCAAAGCCAAGATCGGGTTAAAGGATTAAATACGGGGGCAGACGTGTATATGGTCAAGCCTTTTGAACCCGATGAATTGGTGGCTCAAGTGGAGTCGTCTCTACAACAAGCGGCTCGTCTGATGGCCCGCAAGTTTTCCGGTCATGATAATGCGCCACCGCTGAAGGTTCGCTCCGGGGTGGAACTGACACCGACGGAACTGAAGGTGGTTCAGTGGGTAGCACGGGGAATGGCCAATCGGGAAATTGCCTTGGAAATGAAGGTGAGTCAGCGCACCATTGAAAGTCATGTGTCGAATATGCTCGGCAAAACCGGATTGCATAATCGCACGGAACTGGCACGCTGGGCGATTGAAACCAATATGGTTTAATCTCCTGGCTTCAGCGAGATCAAGCGCTGATTGAGTCTTCGCTGGAGTCTTCACCGGACCCATGACTAACCCCTTGGAGGGGGAAAAGTTTAACGAAATGTTAAGCTAGAGAGTGCGGTTCTCGTGCGATCGCATTCTTGGGTCTAAAGTGCGGGTCTAAAGTGCGGACGAGATCAACCCCTGTGGAGTCCGTCAGCGACGGATAACCCCTAGGAGCGACCCGAGTGAGCGACCCGAGTGTGGTCTCAAGGGTGAGTCCAATCCGGTACGGTCAATATCAATGGCCGAGATTGGCCTGAGATGAACCTGATCACGTCTCTAATGACATTTCTGGTGACGTCTATCGTCAAACAGTCGCCTGAACTTCTATCTAACGTTTACACCCCATTGATTCCTAACTTTTTACATCTAAACCAAAGCCAGGTATAGCATTAATGATTTATGACACCGATCGCCTGTCCATTTTTGTGGATGGGAATAATATGTTCTACGCACAACAAAAAAACGGATGGTTCTTTGACCCTCGGCGGGTTCTTGACTATTTCAGAAGTCAATACACCAATACCACCCTCGTCAACGCCTTCTGGTACACCGGCCTAAAAGATCCCCAAGATCAACGGGGGTTCCGAGATGCCCTGATCAGCCTCGGCTATACGGTACGCACGAAAATCCTCAAAGAATATTACGACGACAACTCTGGACGCTATTCCCAAAAAGCCAATCTGGACATTGAAATTGTTATAGATATGTTTAACACCGTGGATCAGTACAACCGAGTTGTGCTATTTAGTGGAGATGGAGACTTCGAGCGGGCGATCGAACTGCTACGTTCCAAGAATACCCACATCACTGTGGTCTCCACCGAGGGGATGATTGCTCGTGAATTGCGTAACGCCACCGATCGCTACATTGACCTCAACGAAATTCGCGACAAAATAGAGAAACTAGACTATTAACTCTTTCCCCCCACGCCGGGAGTTGCTCTCCAAACTCTCGGCTTTCTGGGGGTTGACCCGTTTCGAGTACCCTTGATACAACCGAGGTATCCTATGAGCCAACAGCCCGATCGCATTATCATCTTTGACACCACCTTGCGGGATGGAGAACAGTCCCCTGGGGCCACCCTCAATAAAGAGGAAAAGTTGACCATCGCCCGTCAACTGGCCCGCCTCGGGGTGGATGTCATCGAAGCCGGATTCCCCTTCGCCAGCCCCGGTGATTTCGAGGCGGTTCAAGGAATTGCTGAACAGGTGGGAACCCCCGACGGCCCGACCATTTGTGGCTTGGCCCGGGCCACCCAAGGGGATATCCAATCCGCCGGAGAGGCCCTGGCCCCCGCCGCCCACAAACGCATTCACACTTTTATCGCCACCTCCGATATTCATCTCAAGCATAAGTTGCGCAAAAGTCGCGAGGAGGTGTTGGCGATCGCCCCGGAGATGGTGGCCTATGCTAAAACCTTCACCGAGGATGTGGAGTTCTCCCCGGAAGATGCGGCCCGCAGTGACCCGGATTTTATGTATCAGGTCTTGGAAGCGGTGATTGACGCGGGGGCCACAACGGTCAATATCCCCGATACCGTCGGCTACACCACCCCCGGCGAGTTTGGCGCCTTGATTCGCGGTATTGCTGAGAATGTCCGTAACATCGACCAGGCGGTGATTTCTGTTCATGGTCACAATGATTTAGGGTTGGCGGTGGCCAACTTCCTAGAAGCGGTGAAAAACGGCGCGCGTCAACTCGAATGCACGATTAACGGGATTGGTGAACGGGCCGGAAATGCGGCTTTAGAAGAGTTGGTGATGGCGTTACATGTTCGCCGTCAGTATTACAATCCCTTCCTAGGTCGCCCGGTGGAGTCGGAAGACGCTTTAACGAACATCAACACCCGCGAGATTTATAAAACTTCTCGTTTGGTGTCGAACCTGACGGGGATGTTTGTGCAGCCCAATAAAGCTATTGTTGGGGCCAACGCCTTCGCTCATGAGTCGGGGATTCACCAGGATGGGGTTCTCAAGAACCGCATGACCTATGAGATTATGGATGCCCAATCCATCGGTTTGACCGATAATCAGATTGTTTTGGGCAAACATTCAGGACGCAATGCCTTCAAAACTCGCTTGAAGGAGTTAGGGTTTGAATTGTCGGAGACGGAGTTAAATAAAGCCTTTCTCAAGTTCAAAGCCTTCGCGGATCAGAAGAAGGAAATCACCGATTGGGATTTAGAGTCGATTGTGAACGACCAAATCCAGCAACCCCCTGAACTGTATAAGTTAGAGTTGGTGCAAGTCTCCTGCGGCGATCGCGCTCGTCCAACGGCGACGGTCAGTTTGCGGGGTCCCAATGGTGAGGAATTGCTGGATGTGGCCTTGGGAACGGGGCCGGTGGATGCGGTGTATAAAGCCATTAACCGCATTGTGGATATCCCCAATGAGTTGATTGAATACACGGTGCATTCGGTGACGGCGGGGATTGATGCGTTAGGCGAGGTGACGGTTCGCTTACGCTATGAGGGGCGCATTTTCTCGGGCCATGCAGCGAATACGGATGTGATTGTGGCCTCGGCTCATGCCTATGTCAATGCCCTCAATCGTCTCTATGAGGCGTTGCAAAATCCTCGCGTTATCCCCCAAGGCACCCCGGTTACGTCGCGAGTGTAGCACCGGATAGGAAGGGTTAGAGGGCGACCAAAGGTACGCCCCTACCCTCTTGCCTCTTGCCTTCCCCTCTTGGGAGGGGTTAGGGGTGGGTTATGCCTCTTGCCTCTTGCCTCTTGCCTCTTGCCTCTTGCCTTCCCTGTTCCCTGTTCCCTGTTCCCTGTTCCCTGTTCCCTTCCCGAAACCTCTCCCGATTCGTTGCGTCTACCGTCTTAGTTCCTCTTTACAGGTTTTGATGTGATGAAATTTTTTGGTCAACCCCTCGTGTTTGGGGCGATCGCCAGTGGATTACTGGGCCTCTCTGGGCCGGCGATCGCCCAACCCCCCGAACCGATTGTTCAGAAGGAGACGCAACCGCCTGATACGCAAACCCTATTCGCTCAGGCTCAACGACTCCCCATTTTTACTGGAGTCGACATGACTGAACAACAGTTAGTGGTTCTGCGGCCAATTTTTGAGCAAACGCACGCTCGCATCAATCGGGTGTTAAGTCCCCAACAGCAGCAAACCTTCCATCAGGCCTTAATTGAGGAGGGACGGCCATTTAGTGAATCGGTGGATTTGATGGGGTTGTCATCCCAGCAGGAAGCGCAACTCGACAATATTTTAAAGATGACGGGGTTACAGGTGGCGCCGATTCTCACTCCGGAACAACGGGAGCGGATTCAGGTGAATATCGACACTCATTACTCCAACTAGACGCCACAGGATAGATGGCACAAGAAAGGGGCGATCGCAACGCACGACTTAACGTTGCGATCGCCCCTTATCGATTCAGAATCTAGCCCAGTTGTCAAGGGTATTGAAACGTGGCCAGCCGTCTTAAGCCACCAGTTGTAGATGGGGAGAACGAAGGTGATGATACAACTGTTGTACCCACTGCCATTCTTGAGTTAGCCCTTCTTGCAGAGAGACGCTGGGGGTAAAACCGAGAAGCTTCTGAGCCTTGGAACCATCGGCACAGGTGTGGCGAGCATCTCCTTTAGAGCTTTCCATGTAGTTGATAGCAATGGGTTGACCGACCACCTCTTCCATAATGGAAATGGTGTCCCGCAGGGTAATGCGACTGCCGCCGCCGATGTTGAAGACTTCGCCGACGGCTTCGGGAACGATCCCCGCCGCCAGGTTAGCCGCCACAGCATCCTTAACGAAGGTGAAGTCTCGGGTTTGCTGGCCATCGCCATAGACGGAGATGGGCTCATCATCTAAGGCGGCTTTCAAGAACTTGTGAAAGGCCATGTCAGGGCGTTGTCGGGGGCCATAGACGGTAAAGTAACGTAGGGAGACCGTCGGGACTCCATAGTTGGCGTGATAGAGGCTACAGAGATGTTCTGCTGCCAATTTGGTGACGCCATAGGGCGACACCGGCTGGGGTAGGGTGGTTTCTGAAGTGGGGAAGGCCATGGCATTGCCATAGACGGAGGAGGAGGAAGCATAGACGAAGCGGCTCAGATTGGCTTCTTTGGCAGCTTCGAGCAGAACCTGAGTGCTATTGACGTTTAATTCTGTGTAAGCTTGGAATCCTTCCCCCCAACTGGCGCGAACTCCGGCTTGGGCGGCTTGGTGATAGACGATATCTACGCCTTTTAGGAGAGATTTCCAATCTAAGTTACGAATATCCTCTTGGATCAGTTGAAACCTAGCTCTGCGTAGGACATGACCCAAGTTCCGATGTTTGACTCGGGGATCGTAGTAGTCCGTAAATCGATCCACGCCAATGACGTGATGGCCTTGGTCTAATAAGGCTTCGACCAAATTCGAGCCAATAAATCCAGCGGCTCCCGTTACAATTACCTTTGACATAATATTCTCCCGGTTCTAACTCTAAATCCTCATGTACCCGTCTTAACCGTATTAATACCTAAGCGTCAATAGCAATGTTGGAGTCCTCAGAAGCATTAAGATGCTCAAATGCTTTCTGGGTAAAGGTTTTAGTTGTTTTTTGCAAATTGGACTCCTTCATCTCTCTTAACCGTATTCATACGGATGTGTCGACTGCCAACTGTTATTGTCAACTGTTAATGTTAACCCTTGCTTATCTTGGTCCAACCGGAACCTATACCGAAGCCGCTGCCTTAGCCTATTGCAACTGGCTAGAGCGCAGTTGTGGAACCCAGGGCAAATTGGTTCCTCATCCTAGCATTTCTCAAACGTTAGAGGCCCTGTTGACACGAACCTGTGATTTGGCGGTGATTCCCATCGAAAACTCGATTCAGGGCAGTGTCACGGTAAGTTTAGACCGGTTCTGGGAAAAGGAGCATCTTCAGGTGCAACAGGCGTTGGTGTTACCGATTCACCATGCTTTGATTTCGCGAGGTGGGGGGTTGGATGAGATTAAAACGGTCTATTCTCACCCCCAAGCCTTAGCGCAATGCCAACATTGGCTCGAACGGCAACTTCCCCAGGTTAGTTTACATTCGACGAACTCTACGGCTGAGGCGTTGCAGTATTTACAGGATGCCACGGTGGGGGCGATCGCCTCGGAACGGGCCGCGCAACTGTATGATCTGCCGATTCTGGCTCATGCGATCAACGATCATCGGGATAACTGCACTCGCTTCTGGGTGGTTCGGGCCTGGGAGCGTGATATCCCCCTCCCACAAGCCCCAGGACGCCCCTATTTGTCCTTGGCCTTTAGTTTGCCCCAAAACTCCCCTGGAGCCTTGCTCAACCCCCTACAGGTGCTGGCAAATTACGGGATTAACATGACTCGCATTGAATCTCGGCCCACGAAACGACTGCTCGGAGAATATCTCTTTTTTGTGGATGTGGATGCCCCCGATGATGAGGCGATTCTCCCTGAGGCGATCGCTCATCTGCGTAAATGTACGGAAATTCTTAAGGTTTTTGGGTGTTATACGGTGCTAAACGTCGGACCGGGTTCGAGGGAATAGCCCCGACATTGTTCTGGGGGCGGGTTATTCCTGTTCCCTGTTCCCCGTTCCCTGTTCCCTTTTACCGCACTTGATTAAAAAAACAACTCCGCGCTCCGGTGTGACAGGCCACATCACCCACTTGGTCAATTTTGAGGAGGATGGTGTCGCCGTCGCAGTCGTAGGCGATGGACTTGACTTTCTGGATATGGCCAGAGGTCGCGCCTTTGTGCCACAATTCTTGGCGAGAGCGACTCCAGTAATGGGCTTCGCCACTGTCGAGGGTGCGTTCGATGGATTCTCGGTTCATCCAGGCCATCATTAAGACAGCCCCGTCTTTATGATCTTGAGCGATGGCGGGAATTAAGCCGCGATCATTGAATTTGAGCTGTTCGATCCATAATCGATCTTGATTGATGCTCTTCATTTGGCTTTCGGGTGTTTTGACGGGTCAATGGTTCCTAGGATATTGTCTAACGGATTAGTCCCAAGGCCCAAGAAATTGAGCGATTTGGGTCTTTTTCTCGTCTGCGAACAATCGCTCAACTGTCCCTGTTCCC
>SIHH01000147.1 GCA_004299065.1 Phormidium sp. SL48-SHIP
GCCCCTACAATTTTGTGTCCCATGCAATGTGTCCCATGCAATGTGTCCCATGCAATGTGTCCCATGCAACAAATCCTAGATCCAGAAGACCCTAGACCCCACCAACCCATCGCCTCCCCAACCCGATCGCCCCCAAAACCCATTCCCCTGATTGCCATGACAGTGTACGATCACTAAAGCAAGCACTATAGGCATCCACACCCCCTAAACCGCTCCTATGTCAGCGCCAGCCCTTACCACCGCCACCCGAACAACCTTCCCCCTGAGTGCCGTCATTGGCCAAGAGGCCATCAAAATCGCACTCCTGTTGTCCGCCGTCGACCCCGGCGTCGGTGGAGTGGCGATCGCCGGCCGACGAGGAACCGCCAAATCCGTCATGGCTCGGGCCTTGCACGCCCTGCTTCCCCCCATCGAAGTTCTCAGCGAGTCCATCAGTAACTGCGACCCCACCCGCCCCGAAGAGTGGGACGACATCGCCCTCGAACATTACGCCCACCGTAGCCACGATAACCCCGACGACATCAGCGACCTCAACACCCAAGTCATCGCCGCCCCCTTCGTCCAAATCCCCCTCAACGTCACCGAAGACCGGCTCCTGGGGTCCGTCGATGTCGAACAATCCGTGCAAAAAGGCGAACCCGTCTTCCAACCCGGACTCCTCGCCAAAGCCCATCGCGGCGTCCTCTACGTCGATGAAATCAACCTCCTCGACACCGAAATCGCCAACCTGCTCCTCAGCGTCCTCACCGAAGGTCGCAACATCATCGAGCGGGAAGGAATCAGCGTCCAACATCCCTGCCAACCCCTCCTCATCGCCACCTACAACCCCCAAGAAGGTCCCCTGCGCGAACACCTGCTCGATCGCATCGCCATGACCCTCTCGGCCGATCGCGTCCTCGGACTCGATATGCGCGTCGAAGCCGTCCAACAAGTCTTAAACTACGCCAAATCCCCCGACGACTTCCTCAAACAATTCGACGACGACATCGACGGACTCAAAACCCAAATCCTCCTAGCCCGAGAATGGCTACAAGACGTTAACGTCAAACCCGAACAAATCCAATATCTCGTCAACGAGTCTATCCGGGGCGTCGTCCAAGGCCATCGCGCCGAACTCTTCGCCCTGCGTGTCGCCCAAGCCGCCGCCGCCCTCGAAGGTCGCACCGAGGTAAACGCTGACGACCTGCGCCGAGCCGTCGAACTCGTCATCGTACCGCGCTCTACCGTGGTGCAAACGCCCCCGGAAGAAGAAGAACAACCCCCCCCGCCTCCGCCCCCGGAATCGCCCCAGGATGAGGACGACAACGACCCCCAGGACAACGATGAGAACGAGGAGGACAACGACGAAGACGAAGAAGACCTCGAACAGCCCGAAGACCAAACCCCCGATATCCCCGAAGAATTTGTCTTCGACCCCGAAGGCGTCATCCTCGACCCCGAAGTGATGAACTTCGCCCAAACCATGCAACGGGCCGGCAACTCCGGTAGCCGCAGTCTCATCATCTCCGACGATCGCGGCCGCTATATCAAACCGATTCTGCCCCAGGGCAAAGTCCGACGAGTAGCCGTCGATGCCACCCTGCGGGCCGCCGCCCCTTACCAAAAAGCCCGCCGTCTCCGAGAACCCGACCGCACCGTCATCGTCGAACAAAGCGACCTCCGAGCCAAACGCCTAGCCCGCAAAGCCGGGGCCTTAGTGGTGTTCCTCGTCGATGCGTCGGGGTCTATGGCCTTAAACCGAATGCAGTCGGCGAAAGGGGCGGTCATTCAACTCTTAACCGAAGCCTATCAGAGTCGCGATCAAGTGTCCCTGATTCCCTTCCGGGGCGAACAAGCGGAAGTCTTGCTTCCCCCCACCCGTTCCATCACCCAGGCCCGCCGTCGCCTGGAACGGATGCCCTGCGGGGGTGGGTCTCCCTTGGCTCATGGCTTAACCCAAGCGGTGCGCGTCTGTCTCAACGCGCAGCAATCGGGAGATGTGGGACAAACGGCCATTGTTGCGATTACCGATGGCCGGGGGAACATTCCTCTGGCGCGATCGCTCGGCGAAGACATTGACCCCAACGAAAAACCCGACATCAAAGCCGAATTACTGGACATCGCCGGACGGATTCGCGCCTTGGGGATTCAGTTATTAGTCGTCAATACCGAAAGCCGTTTCGTCTCCACGGGATTTGCCAAGGAACTCGCCGAAACCGCCGGTGGAACCTACTATCATCTGCCCAAAGCCAGCGATCAGGCGATCGCCTCCATGACCCAAAATGCCCTCAAAGACGCAATGGGGTAACACCATGATTCCGGGACGACTCACCGCCAGACTGGGGGCGATTCTACTGAGTTGGGGGCTACTGGCCAGCCCCGCTCAGGCCTGTCCCACCGCCATCGAACCCTTAATTGAGGAGATGTTGCCCGACTTACCCGGTTATGTGAATCGGGTGTTGCGGCGATCGCAGGATGTCCAGGGTCCCCCGAGCCACCGCACCACCGTCCTAGTGGCCGGGAACCCAGAATTTGAGCCACTTCCCCTCAACGAGCCAATTCCTGAAGGCGTAGAACAAGTCTTTTTAACCACCCTAGAACGCACCCATAGCGGCGGCCAAACCGGAGAAATCCAGCATTTCCATTGGCTCTTTCTCACTCAAAATGAGGAAGGTTGGTGGTTAGTTTCTCTATTTTCGAGTCTTGGCGATTATCCCGAACCCGGAATTGTCAGTCCTCCCCGCGAGAGCAGTCAAGGAGCCGTCGGACAAGCCGTTCAAACCTGGTTAAGAGACTGTCGATTCCGCCGTTAACCCCATTCCCATAGCTCTGTTCCTCTGTTGTTCCTCGTGACGTTTCCTCTCCTCGTGACTTGGCTCGATGCCAAGTCATGCACTTGGGGAGGACTTTTGCTTGCTATAATGGTTGGACCTGGACCCCTGAACATCGACCATCATGGCAGCCAAATATAAAAAACCGCCCGTTTTTCACACAAACGATGGAACATCTTATGTTCGCGCCGCTGATATTTTTAACAGCGAAGCCGGTCAAGCACAAATCAAAAAAGCGCTTAACTCAAAACTGTTTAAGCGGCTGAACGAAAAAAAACAAAAGCGTCAAGAAGAATCGAGTTTAGATGAGTAATGCCTTTTAACTTATTTCTCCTCCCTCTTTTGGGAGGATACATTTTTATCATAAATTGGAATCAGACTAAATATAAAGCTGCAAGATACTCAGGAAATCGTTTAACGCTCACTGCTTCAATTGCTGGAACAGTCTTCTTGCTACTTGCCATTAGTCTTGTGGGTATTGGTCAATTCTACGGATTTTCACTCAATCAACTCTGGCAATCCTGGATTGAAATTGAGTACTTTGATATTTCGATTATTGCCTTTTTGCTGGGTGGATTAACCTGGCTACCTTTGAACTTAGTGACCGATGCTGAATATCATAGAATCAAAGCAATAAAAAGTCAGAATGATGTCTTTGAGATACTATGTGACCAAGCGATTCGAGAGACAAAACTCCTCTTGTTCACCCTAAAAAGCGGCAAAGTTTATATTGGTATCACAACGGTTGCCTACAACCCCGGAGTGGATAGAAAGTACATCCAGCTACTGCCATTTTTCAGTGGCTATCGCAAAGAAGAGGACAAAACCTTAGTCTTAACCACCTCATACCTCCAAGCCGATGAAGCCATGACTCAGGAGCGTAGTCAGCCAAACAGTCCCTCAGGCGATCGCCCAGTCGAACCCGTCGAAATAGGCGACGATGCCGAAACCTTCGAGGTCGTCTTACCCGTCGTAGAAATCCAATCGGCAAGTCGATTTGACATCACCCGCTACGATCAACTCAACCCCTAGCCGGCCAAAACCACCAGACTAACCCCCCCCAAACCCAAGAGAGGACGCAACCCCGACGTCTCTGTTACAGTCGAGGTTAAATCACATGCTCAGACTCTCCCGTTTTCAGCATTGCAATGTCCCCCGCACTTCCTGACCTTCCCGGCTACACCCTCCTCGAACAGCTATATCTCGGCTCTCGCACCGTCACCTATCGGGGTATCCAACAACGAGATCAGCAACCTGTCGTCATCAAACTGTTGCGACAGGAACGCCCCAGCTTTGCCGAACTCGCCCAATTCCGGAACCAATACGCGATCGCCAAATCCCTAGCCATTCCCGGTGTCGTTCAGCCCCTGAGTTTAGAACCCACCGGCCATCGCTACGCCCTCATCATGGAAGACTGGGGGGGAATTTCCCTCAAAAACTATAGCCAGGAACACCCCTTAGACCTCGCCCAAACCCTCGCCATCGCCATCCAGGTGGCTCAGATTCTCCATGACGTACACCAACAGCGGGTGATTCATAAAGACATCAAACCCGCCAACCTCCTCATCCACCCCCAGACTCAGCAAATCAAACTCATCGACTTCAGCATCGCCTCCCAACTTCCCAAAGACGTCCAAGACATCCAAACCCCCAACCACCTCGAAGGAACCCTCGCCTATCTCGCCCCCGAACAAACCGGACGCATGAATCGGGGAATCGACTACCGGGCCGACTACTACGCCTTAGGAGTCAGCCTCTACCAACTCCTCAGTGGCCGCCTCCCCTTCAACGCCGACGATCCCCTAGAGTTGATCCACAGTCACATCGCCAAGATCGCCACCCCCCTGCATCAGGTGAATCCCAGCATCCCGGAACCCATCGCGGCCCTGGTGGCCAAACTGATGGCCAAAAACGCCGAAGACCGCTATCAAAGCGCCCTGGGCCTCAAACATGACTTGCAATACTGTTTAGAACAATGGCAACAACAGGGTGCGATCGCCCCCCGAGAACTGGCTCAACAAGATATCAGCGATCGCTTCCTCATCCCCGAAAAACTCTATGGCCGCCAGGCCCAAGTCCAAACCCTCCTCAACGCCTTTGATCGCGTCAGCCAAGGCCCCTCAGAAATCATGCTCGTGGCCGGCTTCTCGGGTATCGGTAAAACCGCCGTCGTCCGCGAAGTTCACAAACCCATACTCGAAAAACGGGGCTACTTCATCCAGGGTAAATTTGACCAATTCAAGCGCAACATCCCCTTAGAAGCCCTCATCCAAGCCGTCGAAGACCTCATTGAACAACTGCTCTGTGAACCCGACGATCGCCTCAACCACTGGAACACCGCCCTCGCCAACGTTCTCGGGGACAGCGGACAAGTTCTCCTCGACGTCATCCCCACACTCGAACAGATTATCGGTCCCCAACCCCCCGCCCCAGACCTCTCAGGAACCGCCGCTCAAAATCGCTTTAACCGCCTCTTTCAGCAGTTTATCGAATGCTTTGCCCAACCCAACCATCCCCTGGTGATCTTCCTCGATGACCTGCAATGGGCCGATTCGGCCTCCCTGCAACTCCTGCAATTACTCATCAAAGGACAAGGTTCGGTGCTGCTGTTGGGAGCCTATCGAGACAACGAAGTCTCAGCGGGCCATCCCTTACGGCTGGCCCTAGAAGACTTGCAACAGGCTGAAGTTCCCGTCAACACCATTCACCTAGGGCCGCTCCAGTTCCCGGATATGAACCAGCTCATCGCCGACAGCCTCAACTGTTCCCCGGAACTCGCCCAGCCGCTAACCGAGTTCACCGCCCGCAAAACCCAAGGAAACCCCTTTTTCATCAGCCAATTTCTCAAAACCCTACATCGAGAGGGCTACATCCGCTTTAACCCCCAGGAGCGTCACTGGGAGTGCGACATCCGCCAAATTGACACCCTCTCCCTCACCGATGACGTGGTGGAATTTCTGGCCCAGCAATTGCAGAAACTCCCTCCCACCAGCCAAACCGTCCTCAAATTCGCCGCCTGCATCGGGAACGAGTTTAAGCTAAGCACCCTCAGCATCGTCTCTGAGCAGCCACCCCGTGACGTAGCCAGTCGCCTCTGGCCGGCCTTACAAGAGGGGCTAATTTTCCCCACTAGCACCCTCTACAAGTTCTTTCTTGAGGGTGACGCCTCCCCCTCAAGCGAGGAGATCAACCCCAGCTATCGCTTTCTCCACGATCGCGTCCAACAAGCGGCCTATCTCCTCATCCCCGACGACGACAAACCCGCCACCCATTGGCAGATTGGGCAACTTCTCCTAGAATGCGGCGATGAGCAAGATCAAAGCGATCAACTCTTTGAAATCGTCAATCAACTCAACGCCGGAAGCGCCCTCATCACCACCCCGGCCCAGCAGCAACAGGTGGCTCAACTGAACCTCGAAGCCGGACGCAAAGCCATGGCCACCGCCGCCTACGACACCGCCGCCGCCTACTTCCAAGCCGGAATCGAGCAACTCCCGACCCAGTCTTGGCAACATCTCTATCCTCTGACCTTGAATCTCTATGGCAACGCCGTTGAAGCGGCCTACCTGACGGGGGAGTTTTCGACGATGGAACAGCTCTCGGGGCAGGTGTTAGAGCAAGCTCAAGGCTTCCTGGACGAGATTCCTATCCATGACATCAATATCCAAGCCGATATTGCTCAAAACCGCTTACCCGAAGCCTTAGCCCTCACTAAATCCGTTTTAGCTCAGCTCGGGATTCATCTACCCGATCGCCCCACCCCGGAGGATACAACGATCGCTCTGGCAGAAGTTGAGAGGAAAATTGCCGGGCGATCGCCGTCTGAACTTCTGGATTTACCCGAAATGGAAGACCCGGAGAAACTGGCAGCGTTGCGGGTTTTAATTACGTTAATTTCCATTACATTTGTTGCCTATCCGGCTCTTTTACCCCTAGTTATTTCCGAGCAGATTAACTTATCATTGGACTACGGCAACGCAGCAGGGTCGGCGTTTTCTTACGCAGCTTATGGTTTACTTCTCTCCAATTCAGGGAACTTTTCTCAAGGGTTTAAGTTTGGCGAGTTAGCCCTGAAACTACAGGAAAAACTCCAAATCAAGAGCCTGAAAGCCAAAATCTTAAACATGGTCTATAGTATGATTTTACCTTGGCGACAGTCCTTGAGAGACTGTCTCCCTATGTTGCAGGAAGGCTATCAGGCAGGATTAGAAACTGGGGATGTGGAATATGCAGCCTATTGCATTTTACACCACAATGAATATGAATATTTTTGTGGTAAAAACCTCAATCACCTTGCCGAAAAATTCGCGAATTATCGTCAAGCATTAAAGGACATCAATCAACAGAATACTTGCACTTACCAAGATATTTATTATCAAGCAGTTTTAAACTTGCTTGAAACCGAGGAGAACCCCACAGAATTAGTGGGAACCGCCTATGATGAACAGCAGTCGTTGCTCCTCCATTATCAGGTGGACGATCGCTATGCCATTTATCAGGTCTATCTCCACAAACTGATTTTAAGCTATCTGTTCGATGAACTGAAGCTAGGGCGGCAATGGGCCAATTTAGCGAAACCCTATATTGACGGAGTTCCAGGACTTTATTTTGGCTCTGTCTTTTATTTCTATGATTCCTTAGTGCAATTAGCCGCCTATCACCAGCTCGCCGAGGAACAGCAAGTGGGGATTTTCGAGAGAGTTCAGCACAATCAAGAGAAACTGCAACGCTGGGCTGATTCTGCCCCGATGAACTTTCAACATAAGTTGGAGTTCGTGGCGGCGGAACGGTATCGGGTATTGGGAGATATGACGGCGGCCATGGAGGCCTACGATCGCGCGATCGCCGCCGCCAAGGCCACCCAGTACCACCAAGAAGAAGCCCTCGCCTGTGAACGAGCGGCCCTGTTTTATCGGGATTGGGGGAAAGAGAAAATCGCTCAGGTGTATCTAACCGATGCCTATTATGCCTACATTTATTGGGGGGCGAAAACCAAAGTGGTGGATTTAGAACGCCGTTATCCTCGCCTGCTGGCCCCGATTCTCAACCCACAGCGGCCGCGATCGCCGATGACGGATACGGTGTTAGCCACTCGTTCGATGAGTGTCACCCCTAGTCTGACGCAGAGTGTCAGCCAAACCCCAGCCAGTCAATCTTCAGGTTCAGACGGAAACCATCTCTCGCTGAGTTTGGATCTGGCCAGCGTCTTGAAGGCCTCTCAAACCCTTTCGAGTGAAATCGATCTTCAGCAACTCCTGGCGAGGTTCCTTCTTATTGTTCTCAAGACGGCGGGAGCGGATAAGGTGTTACTGTTGATGCCTCAGGAGAGTCAATGGTGGATTGAGGCCATGGCCACCTTAGAGGGGACTCCTCGGGTGGAGTCGATTCCCCTATCGAGTTACCCCGAGATTGCCGAAACTCTGGTTCATACCGTACGCCGGAGTCTCAAACCGATGGTGGTGGCTCATGCTTTGCTGCATCCTCGTTTGAGCGGCGATCGCGATGTTCAGCAACGGCAATTGAAGAGTTTACTGGGGATTCCCATTGTGCAACAGGGAACGCTGATGGGGGTGCTGTATTTGGAGAATCAGCAGACGATTGGTGCTTTTACGGGCGATCGCGTGGAAATGTTACAGATGTTAGCCACCCAAGCGGCGATCTCCCTCCAAAATGCTCGTCTGTATCAACAAGTTGCCGACTATTCCCATAGCTTAGAAGCAGAAGTCGAACGCAAAACCCAGGCCCTGCGTCAAAAAGCCCTAGATTTAGAAGCGACGCTGACCAATTTACAACAAACTCAAGCCCAACTGATTCAAAGTGAAAAAATGTCCGCCCTGGGTCAATTGGTGGGGGGAATTGCCCATGAAATCAATAACCCCATTAACTTTATTCATGGCAATTTAGGGTATGCTGAGCAATATCTTGGGGATTTATTGAAGCTAGTGACCTGTTATCAGCAAGAATATCCTCAAGAAAATAAAGCGGTGCAACAGATGATGGAGGACATTGAGCTAAGCTTTCTTCAGGACGATGCCCCGAGTCTCTTTAACTCGATGCGATCAGGAAGCGATCGCATTAAAAAGATTATTTTAAGTCTGCGAAACTTCTCTCGTTTAGATGAATCGGATGTAAAGGCGGTGGATTTACATGAGGGACTTGAAAGCACCTTAGTGATTCTACAACGCCGCCTGGCTGGGGATACGAAAAATTCGAGAATTGAGGTGGTCAAAGAGTATGGCTCCCTGCCTCCTGTGACCTGTTATGCTAGTCAACTGAATCAAGTCTTTTTGAGTTTGTTGAGTAATGCGATCGATGCGGTTCAGGAGTTACGCAAAAGTCGGCAAAATCCCAGGATTTGTATCCGAACCCACCTTCGAGAACCTCGGGAGGTTGAAGTTATCATTTCCGATAATGGAGGGGGGATTTCTGAGCAGATTCAAAACCGCATTTTTGAGCCATTTTTTACCACGAAATCCGTGGGACAGGGAACGGGGTTAGGGCTATCGGTGAGTTATGCGATTATCTCTCGTCATGGCGGTTCCCTCACCTGTGAGTCTCAACTGGGGGTGGGAACCAACATGACGATTCGGCTTCCGGTTTAGAGGTTGTGGGGGTTTCAGCGGCGATCGCGATCGCCGGCTTGTCCTTGGCCCCGGCCACGGCGATCGCCCGATTCCCCTAGAATCTCGTCGTACTCTTCGGGTGAAAGCACTTCAGGACGATAGATTTGGCCCGTTTGTCGACTTAACGTGCTGGTAAAGGCCCGTAAATGGTTTTCGGAACCGTTTTGTAGGCGATCGTACAAGAGATCGAGGTCGGCGTTGTCGGTGTTGATCATGGCGGTTTCTAGGTCAGCAATGTCGATTTCTTCAATTTTTGCCCCCACCGCCAACGCCGCCGCCAGAGATTGACTGCCCTCCGTCACAAGTTCGTTGTACAACTGCTGTAGGGTGGGGTCGGTGAATTCTCCTACAGCGGCGTTGGTAATTGGATCTTCAAGGCCGTAGTGAGCCAGCGATCGCGCGACGGCTTCAGTGTGGTTCTGTTCGCTATTGGCAATGTTGTTAAAAATTGGAAGTTGCCACTGTTCATATAAACTCAAGTATACATCACGGGCAAGTTTCTCTTCTTCTCGCAT
>SIHH01000511.1 GCA_004299065.1 Phormidium sp. SL48-SHIP
TTCCCTGTTCCCTGTTCCCTGTTCCCTATTCCCTATTCCCTGTTCCCTGTTCCCTATTCCCTGTTCCCTCTCCCCTAAAGATCCCCAAACACCTCACGCACCGCCGGATGAACCAATTGATGGTCTCGTACATTGACTCCCGCCGCGATCGCCGCATCCTGTTCAATGGCCCCCGCCCCCGACTCAGCCAACTTCAACACATAGGGGAGGGTACTATGATTCAACGATTGCGTTGCCGTGCGGGGAACAGAACCGGGCATATTGGGAACCCCATAATGCAAAACATCGGAAACAAGATACGTTGGATCGGTGTGAGATGTGGGATGGATGGTTTCAATACAACCTCCCTGATCGATCGCCACATCCACAATCACCGAACCTGGTTTCATCGAACCGACTAACGCCTCAGACACCAAAGTTGGCGGTTTGCGCCCCAACACTAAGGCCGCCCCCACCACCAAATCCGCCTCAGGAACCGCCGCTTCAATGGTTAGCGGGCTACTATACACCAATTCAACCCGAGATCCAAAGAGACTTTCGAGATAGGAGAGGCGATCGAGGTTGATATCAAAAATTTGCACTCGCGCCCCCATTCCCACCGCAATTCGCGCCGCCTCCGTTCCCACAACGCCGCCTCCGAGAATCGTCACCTGGCCCGGAGACACCCCTGGAACGCCACCTAAGAGAATCCCTCGCCCGCCGTGGGGACGTTCGAGGAAATGAGCGCCGAATTGCACTGAGAGTCGTCCCGCAATCACACTCATCGGGGCTAACAGAGGCAACCGGCCATCAGGGAGTTGCACCGTTTCATAAGCAATAGCCAAAATTCCCGACGCCATCAACGCTTCCGTCAACGGCCGTTCAGCGGCCAGATGTAGATAAGTAAACAGGATGCGATCGCCCCGATTCCCCTCATTCCCATCCAGAAACCCATATTCCGACGGGAGAGGTTCTTTCACCTTCACCAGCAGCGGCTGTTCCCAAGCCGCCGCCGCCGACTCCACAACCGTCGCCCCCACCTGGCGATAATCTTCGTCAGTAAACCCAGAACCCACACCGGCCTGAGTTTCCACAAATACCCGGTGACCGCGATCGCACAACACCCGAACACTTTGCGGACTCAATCCCACCCGAAACTCCCGGTTCTTAATTTCTTTGGGAACACCAATGTCCATAAATGCCCTACCCATCTAACGAGGAAAACCAATGCCCATCATTGTATCCCCTCTAGCCCTCCCCCCCTCGCCTCTTGCCTCTTGCCATCCCCTCCTGGGAGGGGTTAGGGGTGGGTTATGCCTC
>SIHH01000148.1 GCA_004299065.1 Phormidium sp. SL48-SHIP
TGGGGAGTAAAAAAGCGCAAACGCTCCTCATGCACCCCTAAATATAACCCCAACTGCTGACTCCAACGCCATCCCGACTCATTCGCTTCCAAAGGATGATAGAGTCCATCGAGTAAATGAAACCCTTGAAACTCCAAACTTTGAGGGTCGAACCAAAAATAATCCGGGGTTCTAAAAATATCTTGATAAATCTGTTTCTTGAGTCCGCGATCGCCGTTTGCGGTGCTGTCCGATAAAAGTTCAATAATCAGATTAGGATATTTCCCATTTTCCTCCCAAACCACCCAACTGCGGCGAGGCTGGTTAGACGTATCACGCACCACAAAGAAATCGGGACCTCGGAACAATTCTGATTTCAACTGACGGGGACTATAGTACACCGTGAGATTCCCCGCACAGAAATAATCCTGACGGTCTCTCCAAACCCAGTTAAGACAACTAATCAGAAGCAGGAGTTGTTGAAGATGTAGAGAACTTTCCAAGGGAGGCTCATCACTGGGGAGGTCACTGGGAGGAAACACAATCTCGTCAGCCGAAACCGTATCAGCAGCCGTCTGCGACAAGTCAGAAAGGGAAGCAGACATCACAGTGAGGGAAAAATGAACTGCTCTGAGTCTAACATAGCCCCCTCCAGACGCCGCCAACCCCGTCCCTCCCAGACGGGTGAGTGGAGATACCCCCAACTCACCCGAGAGTGACCTGAACCTTAACCCAGCAACTCCGCAGCCCGTTTCGCCAAATTCTCCGAGGTAATGCCATTAATCGCCATCACCGCACCCGCACTGGCTGCCGTGTCACCCCGTTTCCAGGCAAACACATCCCGAGGGCTATTACTGCGTAACATCACCGGTTCCAACATGGCACTAGACCCACCTGTGACCGCCAACAGGGCATCACCGTCAAACATTTGGGCAAAACTGGCATCATCGACAAAACCGCTATCTTTCTGACTCGACATCTCCCAAGCCACATCGGAGGAGCGATAGAGACGGCGGGGACTCACCACCGCCACAATTTTGCTGCCAATGCCTTGCTCTTGCAACTGTTGGGCCGCTTCAACCACCGGCAACAGGACCATATCCCCCAACACCGCAAAGACCACCGTTTTCTCGCCGGGAGTCTCTTGCAAGACCACCGCCCCATCCTGCAACGCCTGACGGGTTTGGGCGAAGGTGGTGCGAATCGGGAGGGGGGACTTACTGGCGGTAATGGTAATCCCTTTATTCTTCTGTCCCACAGCCCACTCATAACAGGCTTGAATACTATTAGCATCCACCGGGAAGAGGGGGAACACGTTGCCATTGCGCATCATGGCGGCAAAATAGTTTTCAATCTCAGGCCGTTGGTGGGTCCAGCCATTGCGTCCCTGTTCCAAGGCCCCCGCCGTAAACAGGGTAATCGTGGCTGGGGTGGGACGGCGCAATTCTGCCATGGCTTGGGTCACGGTTTGCCAAATGGGGAGACCATTGACCACAAAGGACTCATAGGAACACCACAGGGTCCGTCCGCCAAATAGGGCTTGTCCGGCGGCTAAGCCAGCACAAGCGTCTTCGCTGAGGGGTTCATAGACTTGACCCCCCGGCTTTTGAAAATAGGTGTCGTCGGGGGTGGGGTGAATGATGTTGAGGGCAATATTGATATTGTTAATCCCTGAGGCCGCATTTCCGTCGGCGTTGGTGACAACAAAATCGGGGTCCTGTTTACCCACATAGCCGACGAGTTCACCCATGGCGGTGGTGGCCACCTGTTTATCGCCGCCGACGGGAAACTCATTCAGGGGCAGAGTTCCTAAATCGGGTAAGTCCCGTTCAAACTCGGTGACGACGGTTTTGGAGGCAGCCCCACCGCCGGCCCGTTCGTAGTTGGTCCGCACTAATTGCCAGGCTTCGGGGGTGAGGGCGCGGGCTTGCAGGGCGTTGGCGATATAGTCTTTTTCGACGGTATCTCCGGGATAGAGGTTATGGGATTTTGCGCCTCGTTTGTGAACGCCGGCCCCTTTGAGTTGTTTGACAATCAACACCGTCAGGGTTCCGTTGAGGGCAGACTGGGCGGCCTTGTGGACGGCTTGGAGTAGGGCTTGGGTGAACTCTAGGCGTTTCTCTAGGGAGAATTGGGTGCTGTCGACGTAATCGCCGGGCTGGTTGGCGTCGTCGTAGTCTTTGGCGTCGATGAGGATAATCTCTTGGAAGCCGTTGCCGGACCAATACTCCCGCATTTCGGTGTTGGTTTTGGTGGAGACCATGCTGTGGTGTTCTTGGCTATAGCCGTTCCAAACCAAAATGGGTAGAAAGTTGGTGACGTTGGGGTAGGAGGTGTTGAAGTGACCGAAGCTACTCATGACGTAGGGTTCGCCGATACCGCCGTCGCCGATGGTGACGGGGAACAGCACGCCGGGGTTGAGTTTGGCCCCGGCCATGGCGAAGTGTTGCCCTTGTCCGAGGGGTCCGGCGGGGTTGAGGAGGCCGGGGATTTGCCCGGAGAGGTGACCCAGGAGGCCGTGGGTTTCCCGGAAGCGATCGCGCAATTGTTGGACGGTGCTGATGCCCATGTCTTCGAGGGAGCGATCGAGGAAGACGTTACTGTAAAAGCCGGGGGCGTGGTGTCCCACTTCGGTAATGATGTTTTTGTAGCCCAACATGACCAGGGCGGCGATCGCATCGGAAATACTGGCAAAGCCACCAGGATGACCAGAGGCTTTACTGGAGGTCACTTGTAGGGTCAAATAGCGCAGGGCATCGGCGGCCAGCAGGGTTTGATAGGCGGCGGCTTTGTCCCTGAGGTCAGCAATGGCTGTTGCACCTTCGGCAATGGCAGGCTGGCTGCCGTAGGTCTCCCAACCGGGGAGACTCTCGGCAAAAAAATGAATACCTTGACAAAAATCAGGGGCTGTGCTAGGAGCGGACGGGGTAGCTGCGGTCATAAGGAAATGCTTATTTATAAAACTTGGCAATCTTAAAGGACATTTTAGCGGCTTTTGTAACTTTAACAACTGTTTTGTTGTTCAACTAGGGGCAAGAAATTCTAATCTGAGACATTAAAAATTCCGTGAATTAAGACAATTCCCAGGGCCGACAAAACTACGCTAATGAGGAGAATCCACCATTTTTGCGGGTGGTAGGTGTCGAGTTCGATCGCCTGGCGGATGTCAAAATAATTCTTAGTGGCGATCGCCACCATCAGTAATCCTAATAAACAAGCGATCAGTCCCAACAGCCAACTCTGACGCACCCCCAGCATCCCCTCGGGGAGAATCTCATCAATGCGGGCCAGGACAATTCCCAATCCCATCAACCCCAAGGCGGTTCGCATCCAAGCGAGATAGGTGCGTTCGTTGGCGAGGTGATCTCGGGTTCGTGAGGCGGACTTGGGGGAGGGAGATTTGGGATCTGAGGTCATCGGTGAAGCCACTCAAGCAGAACAGCACGACATTGTAGACAGGTCAGTTCCGTTAATAATGTCGCGATCCCCGCTTCAGTGCAAGGATAGGTCAGCAGGCCCGGCGACAGAGTCCCAGGCTGAACGTCAATCTCAGCCACAAAGCCAAACAACCTTTGATTGGAAAATGAGCTATTCACGGGCCAACCCTGGTCATTGAGAGGCGTTAGGTCTAGGATTTGCTCAGGAGTTAGGTCCAATTCCCGCCCGAGAATCCCCTGGGCCGCTGTTTCCGGGGCGGTGTTGGGGGGGATGCGTCCGCCGGGGAAGTCGAGGCTGACTTGGGCGATACCGGGGCGATAACTGGGGGGAGGAAGCAGAAACTGACCTTGGGCCTGGGTGACAATGATGGCGGAGTCGGCTTTTTCAACTCGCCAGTAGTCTAGGAGGCGATCGCGATCGTCTCGCAACCGTTCACCAATGAGAGTGAACCAAGGCGATCGCATCTCCAAAATTTGCTCGAGTTTAGTCCAAGATTTTGCCACAGCCACGCCTCCTCGGTTCTCGATCGCGAGTTTAAACAAACACAAACAGCGTCACCACAATTTGCAAACTCAACAATAACGGCCAATAGATTAGTTTGGGCAGAATATTGTTGTTATATTGCAACAGCGCATTCTCCGAGCCTTTGGCGACCATGATGGCATTAAAGACAACCACCAAAATCATGATGTACAGCACAAAGTAGAAGTACTCAATATAGATGATACCCCCAGTTGCCAACTGACTGCGAAGATTGATTTGGTCTAAAATCAGGATAAAGGAAAAGCCTCCCGACGCGCCAATGACCCCCGAAGCACTAAAGCCGAGTTGGTTATCACCCGTCTTATAGCGGACTAGGTATTGAACCCCAAACAACAAACCTGACACCACAATGACGCGCATCATTTTAGTAATGATAACCGTCACTAAGTCCCGTTCCAAATCCACCTCAAAATAGAGTTCAGGGAAATCCTTAACCTGAGTTTCTCCCATAAACCCAAAGTTAGAGTTGTAGCTGTTGAACCGGTAGCGAAAGAAACTCTGTTTAATGTTCCAGCCTGGTACTACCATATTGTCCAAGGATTCCAGCCCCGGAAGTGAGAGCGGAACCATCAAATCATAGGCTCCTAAATCCGGCGTTAAAATCACATTGGAGGCAAAATCTTGATGCCAAATGCGTAACCAACCCTGTTGATTATCAAAGGGATATTTACTATAATCAAAGGTTTGGCGGAGCGTTGCCTGAAAATACCAACCAATTAACTCCCCATTGGGTAAGTCTTGGCGGTAAGCTTCTTGACTGCTAAAGGCGATCGCCTCGGGCAAAACAAAGCCCCGTGAAATTCCTTCATGAATCTCGTCATTATAGCGTTGCCAAATATATCCCGTCACGAAGAAATCATTGGCATTTTTGAACTCCATCGACTGAAGAAACACCCCAGTCGGCAAAAAGATCGGCTCAGATAGTCCCTGTTCAATGTTATTTTCACGTTGACGGCTTAAGAATTGCTGGAGACTCGTTTCGGTGACTAAGGGAGGCGTTGTATCCTGAACCACCTCAACTTGCTGAATCTCCAATAGCCAGATGGCGAGAAGTCCCAAGGCTAACACTCCCGACACCGACATTGAAAGCAGCCAAAGTTGTGATATGTGATCGCGATGGGGAGGTAACGCCACCACCAAGGCTAAAACAACCCCTGATGTTAACAGAACGCTGAGCAGCACCAATTTGTTGGTTAAACTGACCGTATCGCCAAAGATATCATCTCGAAACAAAACTACCCCAACAGACCAGTTTGTGGCAGGAATCGATTGATAAATCATCCAAGAGGCCGCACCACCACTCCGTTCTCCTATTCCTGATTCTCCGGCCATCATTTGGCGGGCGATCGCCTCAAGATCCGAGTCATTAAACTCCTGCGCCAAATCAATCATCGACCGTTGTTGTTGAACAAAACTGGTGATTGGGTGGTAAATCAACTGACCCGAGGACGTAATCACAATCGGATAGCCGGTTGTTCCTAAATCAAAGGATTGGAAAAGCCGGCTTAACTGATTGAGATCATAGTTCGCATAGACAATTCCACTGGGATCAGGAGCGTCGGCGTCAGGCACTGTAAACGGAACACTATACTCAAGGATAATTGAGTTGATAATTGGACTAATGTAGGGATAGGTCCATTGCGCCCCCTCCAATAAGGGCTGACGATACCAGTCCGCCTCCAGGTAGTTACTGAACTCCTCCGTATCAAACCGCTCAAACCGCTCACCCCCATCGGTCAGGAGCCGTTTAAAGTTAGGATGAAATAGCTCACGTTCCTCACTAAACCCATAGGGTTCATAGGCCACCGCCGTGGCTGAGAAGTTGGGGTTGGCCCGGAGGGTTTCTTCGAGACGAGCTTCGACCTCTGCATTTTCTAAAGACCCTGAACTGAGATCCTCAGCCAGAGTTTCAACCGTTGTTTCAAGATGTTCGAGTTCTGCATTGAGTTCAAGAACCGCGTCATCGAGTTTCGCTTGAGCTGAATTCAGAGCCGTTTGGATGGTTCCATAGCGTTCACGCCAATAGGAGATGGCGGTGATTCCCGCCCCCAAGAAACTCGTAAGGCTTAGGACTAAACACCCCCGAACTAACCAGTCAATTTTAGTTACAGGAGGAGTGGCGAGGCGATTCCAAATACTGAAAATCATGAGTTAAAAGCGGGTTAATATCTCCCGGAGTAAACAGTAGAGCACATCAAGGCGATAACGGGACACTATCTGATTTTAAAGTGCTAGTAGTTCTGGGGGCGATCGCGCCCAATTTTTCTACAGCAGCTCTATACAAATACATATAGAGTCACCAGAATCTGCAACCCCAATAACAGCGGCCAGTACAATAGTTTTGGCAAAATATTGTTGTTGTATTTCAACAAAGCATTGTCCGACCCTTTGGCGACCATAATGGCATTAAAAACAACCACCAAAATCATGATATACAACACAAAGTATAAGTACTCAATGTAAATAATACCCCCAGTCGCCAACTGACTACGAAGATTGATTTGATCCAAAATCAGGATAAAGGAAAAGCCCCCCGAAGCGCTAATGACTCCTGAGGCACTAAATCCCAGTTGATTATCATCTTTCTTGTAGCGAACTAGATATTGAACCCCAAATAATAAACCGGAGACGATAATAACGCGCATTATTTGAGTAATGATAACCGTCACTAAGTCCCGTTCCAAATCCACCTCAAAATAGAGTTCAGGGAAATCCTTAACCTGAGTTTCTCCCATAAACCCAAAGTTAGAGTTGTAGCTGTTGAACCGGTAGCGAAAGAAACTCTGTTTAATGTTCCAGCCTGGTACTACCATATTGTCCAAGGATTCCAGCCCCGGAAGTGAGAGCGGAACCATCAAATCATAGGCTCCTAAATCCGGCGTTAAAATCACATTGGAGGCAAAATCTTGATGCCAAATGCGTAACCAACCCTGTTGATTATCAAAGGGATATTTACTATAATCAAAGGTTTGGCGGAGCGTTGCCTGAAAATACCAACCAATTAACTCCCCATTGGGTAAGTCTTGGCGGTAAGCTTCTTGACTGCTAAAGGCGATCGCCTCGGGCAAAACAAAGCCCCGTGAAATTCCTTCATGAATCTCGTCATTATAGCGTTGCCAAATATATCCCGTCACGAAGAAATCATTGGCATTTTTGAACTCCATCGACTGAAGAAACACCCCAGTCGGCAAAAAGATCGGCTCAGATAGTCCCTGTTCAATGTTATTTTCACGTTGACGGCTTAAGAATTGCTGGAGACTCGTTTCGGTGACTAAGGGAGGCGTTGTATCCTGAACCACCTCAACTTGCTGAATCTCCAATAGCCAGATGGCGAGAAGTCCCAAGGCTAACACTCCCGACACCGACATTGAAAGCAGCCAAAGTTGTGATATGTGATCGCGATGGGGAGGTAACGCCACCACCAAGGCTAAAACAACCCCTGATGTTAACAGAACGCTGAGCAGCACCAATTTGTTGGTTAAACTGACCGTATCGCCAAAGATATCATCTCGAAACAAAACTACCCCAACAGACCAGTTTGTGGCAGGAATCGATTGATAAATCATCCAAGAGGCCGCACCACCACTCCGTTCTCCTATTCCTGATTCTCCGGCCATCATTTGGCGGGCGATCGCCTCAAGATCCGAGTCATTAAACTCCTGCGCCAAATCAATCATCGACCGTTGTTGTTGAACAAAACTGGTGATTGGGTGGTAAATCAACTGACCCGAGGACGTAATCACAATCGGATAGCCGGTTGTTCCTAAATCAAAGGATTGGAAAAGCCGGCTTAACTGATTGAGATCATAGTTCGCATAGACAATTCCACTGGGATCAGGAGCGTCGGCGTCAGGCACTGTAAACGGAACACTATACTCAAGGATAATTGAGTTGATAATTGGACTAATGTAGGGATAGGTCCATTGCGCCCCCTCCAATAAGGGCTGACGATACCAGTCCGCCTCCAGGTAGTTACTGAACTCCTCCGTATCAAACCGCTCAAACCGCTCACCCCCATCGGTCAGGAGCCGTTTAAAGTTAGGATGAAATAGCTCACGTTCCTCACTAAACCCATAGGGTTCATAGGCCACCGCCGTGGCTGAGAAGTTGGGGTTGGCCCGGAGGGTTTCTTCGAGACGAGCTTCGACCTCTGCATTTTCTAAAGACCCTGAACTGAGATCCTCAGCCAGAGTTTCAACCGTTGTTTCAAGATGTTCGAGTTCTGCATTGAGTTCAAGAACCGCGTCATCGAGTTTCGCTTGAGCTGAATTCAGAGCCGTTTGGATGGTTCCATAGCGTTCACGCCAATAGGAGATGGCGGTGATTCCCGCCCCCAAGAAACTAGCTAGGCTCAGGATTAAACAACCCCGAACTAACCAGTCCACTTTAGTCGTCGGAGGAGTGGCGAGGCGATGCCAAATAGCAACGGTCATAGGTTAAAACCGGGCTAACATCTCCCGGAGTACACAGCGGAACAGATCAACGCAATAACAGGACAATCTTCGGAACTATTGAACGAGAATCCCAACCATAGGCTCAATCACCTAGGCTGGGATGAAGACGGTCTCTCAACGGGAGCACTCAACCGTCAATGGCCGTCAACTCGCTCGTGGAGAAATCGGTTCCCCCGGAGGTGCTTTGAGATTTTGCAACTTGGGATCATTAATCTCGGGCGGTGGGGGAGCCGTCACATGAGCTTTCCCCGAAGAACTCGACGAGCGCGGCGGTTGAGAGGTAATCGGAGCCGGAGCCGGGACTAAATCATCGCCCAAATCTCCCGCAAAGGCCTCATTTCCAAACCCGTCATTTCCAAGCCCGTCATTTCCAAAAGCCTCATCGTACCGAGGTCCAGCTGGCTCCGCCGTCATGGGAGGGCGACGAGCGGGTTGAGGTGGAACTGGGTAGTTGGAGCGAGGGGGAGGTGGCGGTGGTAGAGGACGGCTTTGGCCGAGTTCTTGCGCCATTTGAGAGAACTGACTGGTGACTTCCTCTTGAGCTTGACCTTGCTCTTTCTGAGCTTCTTCGAGTACCGCTGTAATCGCCGAGACATCCTCTTGAATCAGATGTTCAACGCGATCGGCAAAGCTACGATAGGCCGCACTATGAGACGAAGACTCATGATAGGGGCCACTGAGTTGGAAGTATTGCCAGCCTTCAGTTTTGACCAATTCAGCGGTTTTACGATATTGAGTCCAGCGCTCACCATAGTGGAAAAATTCTTCCACTGAGGCGCTAATGGCCACCACCTGAGCCAAACTGAAGGTTCCCCAGAAGATGACATCCTTGGCTGGGCCATCGCGAACGTTGAGACTCACCATGGCCGGGATGACAACCCCGCCAATGATGGTGATCAGACGCAGCCGAAAGTGCTGTTTCTGAGACTGACCAGCTTTCTTCTCCAACCACATCAGTTGGTCAAGCCAGCGAGATTTGAGGAATTCTTTTTGCAGATCGGAAATGTCGAGTCGGTCAATGAGACCGCCGAACTGCTCCTTAAGATAGTCGCTATAGGTTTTCTTTTTCTTGGCCATCGCTGTTGTCTGGAGACGAAACAACCTCGGACCTATGTTGATCGTTCTTTCCCAGGGGTAGATGTACCGAGGAGAGGGGAGATAACACCAGGAGGTTTGGGTTGCCGACTCAAAGAAGGGGACGAGTTAAGGAGGTTGGGGCATCCCTGCTGTTCAGTTAAGGTGAGTTAAGGTGAACTCGATGTCAAGCAATCATGGGTTGGATAGTACGTTGTGCAAGGTACTAAGCATGACCCTAGACGGATGCGCCCTTAGAGAAGTATATGGGAATTTTTGCCCGCTCAACAGGCAGATCCGTAAAATTATGGAGATCTTAACATGCTCTTGGCGTGGGGGTTAGCGTGGGGGTTGGCTTGCAGGGCCGTGGGGGGCCATGAGAGACTCACACAGCACCGAGACTTGACCGCTGCTGGGGCGACGTCT
>SIHH01000149.1 GCA_004299065.1 Phormidium sp. SL48-SHIP
AAGAGATCAGAGATAGCGTTGAGCGCATTCAGCCACTTGAGGATGTTCGTCCTGGGCCAAAGTTTGTAGAGCCTCCTGCACCGACTCCCCGCCAATTTGTCCGAGGGCCTGGGCCACTCGTTGCCGAGTTTGCGGTTCCGGGTGGGCCATGAACTCAGTAATCCAGGGAACCGCTTGGGGATCTCCGACTTCCCCTAAGGCACCAATGGCCGTTGTTTGCACTAATTCCGTGTCGCTGTGGAGGGCTTCATGGAGCAATTCTACCGCTTCAGGGGCCTCCATTTCCGCTAACGCCGCCACAATACTGAGGCGCACAATCCAATCGTCGTTATTGTGGTACAGTTGCGCCAAATCCGGGTAGGCTTCCCGGAACTTCAAGGCCCCCAACGCATCGGCCGCCGCTGCTTTCACGTCTAATTCGGGGTCATCATACAGGCGAGTTCGCAACAGAGTTAAAGACAACTCCCGGTTCTGATGTCCCAAACTTGAGAGCTTACAAACCGCTGTATAGCGAACCCGTGGATTCGGATCTGTGACGACAGGAACCACATAGTCAAACGCGAGACTCGCATCAATATAATCGAGTTTATTCACGCCACTGAGGCGATCGCCATAATCATCAGAATCGAGTAGCGCTTTCACAGCGTCGGGTGTAATATCCATGTTGTAATAAGGAACGTCAGAACAGGGAAAATAACGAGATTAAGCCTCAACTTCCGGACTGGCCATGGCGCGAATGATATCGCCTCGGGAGAGAATCCCCACCACGCGATCGCCATCTCCAAGAACCGGGAGACGATGCACCTTTTTCTCGTGCATCAATCGCGCCGCCTCCCGCAAGGCACAATCAGGAGTGGTTGTAAACATATTTCCTTTGCTCATCACATCCTGCACCGTTTGTCCGAGAACCTTGTGCAGTTGTTTTTCGTAATGCTTGGGATTCTCCAAATAGATGACACTGTCGAGAATGGTGATGTAGGCCGGAGGAGTGGCCCCCGTTTCGCGCCACATCAAATCGGTTTCTGAGAGCATTCCGATGATTTTACCCTGGTCGTTGACCACCGGTAGCCCGCTAATGCGGCGTTCAGCAATAATTTGAATGGCCTCTTGGATGGGAGTCTCAGGTGTGACGACGATGGGATCGTGACTCATCACATCCGCAACGGTTTTAACCATAGTGGAGTTTAGGGACTGTACTGTTCAGGATTCGCTACTGCCATGATACCCCTCGACGATCCCCCCTTCGGTGAAGAATCGCGATCGCCCATCACAACTCGTTACCATAAGTAACGAAGACGCTATGGCGATCGCTCTACCATGACTGACGCGCAAACCAACCCCCTTTCACGCACCATTCCCTGTATCTACGTCTGTCAGAACCGCTCCTGTGAACTCAATGGTTCCGCCAAAACCCTACAAGCCTTCCAAGACGCCAATCCCAAAGGGGTTGTTGTCCAGGGGTGCGGCTGTCTCGGACAATGTAGCACAGGACCCTCGGTGCGAGTCACCCAAGATGAAACCTGGTATTGGCAAGTTCAGCCTGAAGATGTCCCCAAAATCCTAGAACAACATCTAAAAGGAGGCGAACCGGTACAAGAAAAACTCAATACCCGCATTCATCTTCAATTTTACACCTAATTAAGCCAGTTTAGATAGGACATTTAAACTGCATACAATACTTGTTTTGTAAAGGCTCCAATCAAATCAAGTGTCACTACCAAAGTGTTAAATACTGACAAAAATCCCGCCAATCATGGTCACAGTCAATACCCCAAAAACGCCCCCTCAATGGCAACTGTTTGAGTGGATCTTCGATCCAACCGGCTACCTGGAACGGAACCAGAACCAACTCGGAGAAACCTTTAACGCTCACCTCGGTGTCAACCTCGATGGCTTCGTCTTTGTCAGCCATCCCGACCATGTTCGCACCATTCTATCGGCCCCAGCTCGTTGTTTTGACGCCGGCCGAGCCAATGGCATTTTAGGGCCTCTGGTGGGGGATAACTCCCTGCTGTTGCTTGACGGCGCGGTTCATAAACAGCAACGTCAGTTATTGATGCCCTCCTTTCACGGCGATCGCATGGTGACCTATGGCGAGATTATCACCCAGCTCACCCGTCGCGCCATTGACCGCCAACCCCAGGGCGAGGCCTTTCGGGTGCGATCGCTCACCGAAGAAATCACCATGCGCGTCATCCTCCAAGCCGTCTTTGGCTTAAACCAGGGAGATCAGTACGAAACGATGCGCCGCACCATGTCCACCTTCCTGGACATGACCGCCTCCCCCGTCAAATCCAGCTTGCTCTTCCTCAAATCCCTGCAACGGAATCTCGGTCCCTGGAGTCCCTGGGGGCGCTTTCTGGCCATCCGCGACCAGTTAGACGAACTCCTCTACCGCGAAATCCAGCAACGTCGCCAAGCGTCCCTAGAGGAGCGCCAAGACATCCTCAGTCTGCTCCTGCTGGCGCGGGATGAAGAGGGTCAGGGAATGAGCGATAAGGAACTGCGCGATGAACTGGTGACCCTACTCCTGGCCGGTCATGAAACCACCGCCACCGCTCTGGCTTGGGCCTTGTATTGGGTCCATCGCGTCGACAGCGTCCGCGATCGCCTCATCGAAGAAATCACAGCCCTCGGTGAAAACCCCGACCCCATGGCGGTCTTTAAATTGCCCTATCTGACAGCCGTGTGCAACGAAACCCTACGCATCTATCCCGTGGCCATGGTGACCTTCCCGCGCATCGCCAAGGAACCCATCCAAGTCGGCGATTATCAGTTCCCCGCCGAAACGGTCCTGGCCCCTTGTATCTATCTGACCCACCATCGAGAGGACATCTTCCCTGACTCCCACAGCTTCAAGCCAGAACGCTTCCTAGAACGGCAATACTCTCCCTATGAGTTCTATCCCTTTGGTGGGGGGAATCGTCGCTGTTTGGGCATGGCCCTGGCGATGTATGAACTCAAACTGGCGCTCGCCACCCTAATCACCGAACATGAGTTCACCCTCCCAGACCAGCCGCCGGTGAAACCAGTCCGGCGGGGAATTACCCTCGCCCCCTCTCCGGGACTTTCCCTGATTAAAACCCGTTAATCTGGGTTATTTTCCGTCTCTCCTTCAGGCTCTATATCAGGCTCTGAGTTCTCGTGGTGCCAAATGAGATCCGCTAAGGGACGCTCTGGAGTGGACAACAGCTCAGGATCAGGGTCAAACACCAGCGAGAGCTGTTTGATATCCTCCAGACGACGTTGAACGCGACTGGGGATGCCGTCACCATAGAGAATATGCCCTTGTCCGGCGATGACGACCAGGGCTCGTTCCGGGTGGGTTTGTAAAAACTCAGCCACATGGTAGCTCATGGTTTCATCCCAGAGGATTTGGGCCTTAAAAAAGCTCTCAAAGCCTTCACTGGAGCCATGACCCTCATGATAGCCATCGAAAATCTGCCGCAGTCGTTGACGATAGGCTGCATTATCCAGGTCAAACTCGTCGATGGGCGGCAGATCTGACAAGTGTTGCGGGGAGAGATTCTCAAATCCGCCTCGGGCCACCTCCCGTATGGCTTCGATGGGAGCGTTTAAGGCCAACACCGGCAGATTGTGCGCTTTGGCGAAGCGGAGAATCGGGGCGTAGGATTCCCAGGGAAAGCCCCAGCGTGTCTCAAACTGCGTCCGTTCCAGAAATTCCGCTTCGCTAATTTCTCCGGCCAGATATTGGTCAATATAGGTCTGTTGCGGCCGTTCAAACATCTCCAAGCCGATCGCCAGTTGCGGGTTTTGTTCATACCAGCGTTGTAGAATCTCCAGTTGTGCGGCCTGATCCGGGGGGCGATTGTGGACTTCCCCGAGATAGAGAACTTGTACCCCCTCTAGGCGAGTGAACAAATCCTCTTGACTGAGAACTTCCTCCTGAGTGGGTTCTCGCAGAACTTGCGCCCAGGTGGGGGTTCCCCAACAGAGCCACAGGCCTAATAAACAGACAGACAGTCGAAGGGTTGGCGATCGCATGGTCGATTAGGGTCTTATGTTTAATCTTGATCTTGTAGCAAGGTGGCGGTGGTGCTGGCAACTCGGCGACGAGTTTCACTCATATAACCGCCGCGTAGGGTGAGGACGGCGATGAGGAGGCCGAGTAGGCCTAATACTGTATCCGCCACGGCGACGCTGGCCAGGGCCGCAAACCACGTTAATCCTAAGCGGTGAACCCACCAGACGGCGATCGCTTGCAAGAGTCCGGTTCCCATGGCCAACAAGCCAATTCCAATCGAAGCCGCAACAATCCCGAGCAGCAGTCGCCGTTGTTCCCGAGCGGCTTCTCGCTGAGCAATATCGAGGTGCAGTTCTAGGAGAATCTTCAGGAGGCCTAAACTGCGGCGGACATAGGTTTCGACCTCAGAGCGGAGGCTGTCTCTCTCATTTGCGATCGCCACCACTTCCTCCAACGAACAGTCCTAACAAGAAGCCAATCCCCAACGCGGTTAAAATGGATGCCCCTAAGTTGCGTTTGGCCTGAGATTTCGCCTCGGGTAAGACATCGGCTTTGACTCGTTCAACGAGCTGTTCGGTGCGTCGCTCCAATAAGTCCAAGACATCATCAATACTGGGACTGGGGGGATGTTCCTCGTCTGGGTTGTCCTTATCCTTGTTGGGAGATTGGTTTGAGGACTGGCTCGGAGCTTGACTCGGGGTTTGCTGTAAGGCCGTTTGCTGTTGTTCCCGGCGTTCCCAGGTGAGGCTCAGGGAATGCAGTTCGGCGAGCTGAGCCTGAATTAAGGTTTTGGTGTGATCCGTGGCGGCGGCGATGATGTCCACCACTCGGTCTAAATCCCCGTCTGTGGCCATTAACTCCTCGCGATCGAGGTGGGTCCATTCCTGAGTGATCAGAGGAAGCAGTTGCTCAAATCGTGTTTTGAACTGTTCAGGCGAGAGCCGTTTCGGGGCGATCGC
Organism: Phormidium sp. SL48-SHIP; assembly: GCA_004299065.1. GTDB lineage: Bacteria > Cyanobacteriota > Cyanobacteriia > Cyanobacteriales > Geitlerinemataceae > Sodalinema. The sequence goes on from SIHH01000149.1 coordinate 4,945, forward strand.
GATGCCGTTATTGACCGAGGTGGTCTCGGTCTCAACTTGTGTCTCTGCCATAGGGATTACCAATGTATCGATAGATCTCAACTCCCTTTAACTGTATCGCAACTCTCTTAGTCCACGGCCGGCTCATCGACGAACTTATACCCCACCCCGACAACAGTTTTCACAAACTGCGGTTGGGTGGGATCGACTTCGACTTTTTTACGCAATCGGGCCACATGAGTATCCACCACCCGCTCATCGCCAAAAAAGTCATTTCCCCAGAGGCGATCGATGAGTTGACTCCGACTCCACACCCGGCCGGGGTAACTCATCAGGGTTGAGAGCAGATTAAACTCCAACGCCGTTAAATCCAGGGGTTCAGGAGACTCACCCAGGTCGCGGCTGGCGGTATGGCGATCGAGGTTGAGGGTAAAGTGAGCGGTGCGGTGCATATTGTCCTGGCCCCCTTGACGTAAACTACGCCGCAGCAAGGCTCGCACCCGCGCCACTAATTCCCGAGGGCTAAAGGGTTTCACCAAATAGTCATCGGCCCCGGTTGATAGGCCAATGACGCGATCGATTTCTTCTCCTTTGGCCGTCAACATGAGGATATAGGGGTCTTTATCTCCCGGTTGTTGACGAATGCGGGCGCAAACTTCTAAGCCGTCGAGGCCGGGGAGCATTAAATCTAAGACAATTAGATCCGGGTTGTAGTGACGAAACGCCTCGATCGCGGTTAAACCATCGGCGGCTTGCTGACAGTTAAAGCCTTCGGGTTCGAGGGTTTGTTGCAACAGTTGGGCAATTTCGCGGTCGTCTTCAACAATTAAAATGTTCATCGGCACTCTCAGGAAACGTCTCACGGATCTAGTATCAAGGATCGCGGGTTTTGAGATGAGGGGGATGACACCTTGGCTGTTGCTGTCGCAATTCTGAGCGAATTGTCATGAGAATCCGTCCCAGGTGGTTCTGGCCAGATCCATCGGCGCCACAGCCCCAAAAGTAGTCCACCGGGGAGTTTTCGATGAGTTCTTCCTCTCCAGTCTTGAGGAGTATCTGTTGGATATCGAGATGGCTGAGAAATTTAACCTTCACCGCTTCGTACATCAGTTGGGGTTTAATCTGATTCCAGTCGGGCCGGGGTTGGCGACGGCGATCGCGGCCGAGGCGGGCCGCCGCTTCGGGACTGGGGGCCTGGCGAATCACCGCCATTAGGGGTTCATCGAGGGTTCCTAGGAATTTATGGGCTTGATAGTAATGTTCGACGGTGGGCCAATGTTGGCCCCCTAGGGTGATGGGGTGGTGGGAGAAGTTGGAAAAGCAGCCGTAGTCGTCATCCGCTTTGTAAAAGTAAATCGTCATGAGGGTTCGGGAACCGTACGCTTGGAGTCCATGAGCGGGTTGGGTTAGCGGGTTGGGTTAGCGGGGATACACCAAAATTTTACGACTGTCGCTGTTGGGATGTTGGGCTTGTTCGATTTTTTGGGGGAGATCGATGAGGGGGATGCGATCGCTGATGGTGGTTTCGAGGGGAAGATGATGATCGAAGAGATAGGTGAGGCTGCGCTGCTGTTGTCGCGGTGAGAGGCCGGAACAGCCGAGTAGGTCAATTTGGCGGCGGGCAAAGGCGAGGGGATCAAGGGGAACGGGTAGGGGATCGGCGAAATCCGTCAAACACAGCAGTTTTCCCCCGGGCCGGGTGCCATCGAGGGCGTGCATGACATCCCAGCCTCGGGGTTCCGTGAGTAGGGCCGCGTCAACGCCTTCGCCGTCGGTAAAGGCCCGGACTTTGGTGTGGAGATCCTCGCTATTGCTGTTAAAGGCCGCTTTGGCCCCTAAGTCGAGGGCCGCGTCGAGGCGTTGGGGAGAGCGATCGCTCACCAGGGGATGCAGGCCCAGTCGTTGGGCCAGCAGAACGGCGATCGCCCCGAGGGAACCGGCCCCTAAAATCCAAATCTGTTGTTCAGGTTCGAGCCGCAGCCGGGCGAAACTATGCAATAGGCTATTGATCGGTTGCAAAAAACAGGCCCGATCAAAGGTAATATGTCCCGGCAGGGCTATGAGACCCCCATGTTTGACTAAATGTTCGGGAACTTTAACAAATTCGGCAAAGCCGCCACCACTGGCCGTTAAGCCGGCGCTGGTGGTATGGGCCTGATAGGTATGACAGGCGGAAAAGCGGTCTTCTAGGCAGGCTAGACAGCGCATACAGGGAACATGAGCCAGGGTAGCCACCCGTTGTCCGACGCGCCAACCACTCACGTGGTCCCCCACTTCGGCGATGGTTCCGGCAATTTCTCGCCCTAACACGAGGGGTTGTTCGAGTTCAGGGACTTGCAGACGGTGGAGATCTAGGGGAGATAGGCCCACGGCCTTGACTTCGATGATGACATCTCCCGCATCGGCGGTCGGTTGGGGAAGGTCTTGATACTGTAGACCCCCTTGACCGTGAAACACTTGTGCTTTCATGGTGTTTGGCTCACTCCCCCAGGCTGACCGCAACGACAAACGGGAGGGGTTCAGGCTGGTTCTGCGACTCTATCTTACCCTGTGCTTGGGCTGAACTGGGTCTCTCGGCTGGGGCTGGCCGGCCCGATTCGGGTCAATCTCTTTAAGGGTGAAAACCGAATACGTTACAATTTGTAAACTCATCGTCAGTGCTTGTAAAAAAAGTTAACCTCCCATGAAGCATCTCAGAATCGCCGAACGCGCCTGCTTGGGCATTCATATCCTCTCAATGGCGTTTGGGCTAGCGGGACTGCTGCTGGTTCTCCCAAATCCTGAGTTTATTGCCGGGTTATCGCCCCTAGGACTGCACGCCTTTAGCTGGGGCATGAGCCAAGGGGGTGTTAGCTACATTATCCTTGGGGCGATCGCCGTCGGGCTATTTGCCTACCGCACTCTTGGCTTAAAACCGCTCCTGGCCTTCTTTATACCCTCATTTTTCCTCTCGCTCAGTAGTGAACTCATTGGAACCAGCACCGGCTTTCCCTTTGGGGCCTACCATTACCTCAGCGGCTTGGGGTACAAGGTGGCGGGGTTAGTTCCCTTCACGATTCCCCTGTCTTGGTTCTATATGGGGTTTGTCTGTTTTGTCTTGGCCACCGCCGCGATGGAGGCGACACCTTTGGTTCGTTGGCAACGTCAAATTGCTGCGATTTCGCTCGGGGCAATTCTGTTGACGGCCTGGGATTTAGTCTTAGATCCGGCGATGAGTCAAACCCCCTATCCGTTCTGGGCCTTTGAAGAGGTGGGCAGCTTCTTTGGGATGCCCTACCGCAATATCGCCGGTTGGATTGGTACGGGGGTGGTCTATATGACCGTGGCTACGGCGTTGCAGAATGGCAAACAGTTTCTGCTGCCTCGTCGTGAGTTGCGTTTACCTGTTGCTGTCTATCTGGTGAATTTCATCTTTGGGGCCAGTATCACCTTAGTGCTGTTGGATGCTCAGTTTACGGTTCCTACCCTGCTGAGTACCCTCTTTGGTGTGGTTCCGGCGTTACTCTGTTGGCGACTCGCACCCATAGCGGTGTCTGACGGCAACGAGGACGACGCGATCGCCGCTGAGGGAGGTTTGGACCTACCGGCTCTGGAAACGGCCGCGAAATAAGCCCTAGACTGCCGTTCTGGGCCAGTTTTTCTGGCCCCCACTTGCCGTTTGGGGTCTCTTGTTGCCATGATGGAAGCTTTGCCGCCACTCCTGGGCGATCGCGTCCCCAAACTCGCAAGATTCATGGATAGTCTGATTTTCATCCTGTTACTGCTTCAGCTGCCGGCTGTGGCCATTTGGCTGTCTCGCCTGGCCTCGGGGCCAACCCGTAAGCCGCCCCTGACCCCGAAAACCCTACTCGGCGATCGCCTGGGGGCCGTCGGGGTCATGGTTCCGACTCTCAATGAGGTGCATCGCCTCACGCCCTGTCTAACGGGGTTAACGCGCCAGGCCCATGAGGTGCGCTCAATTGTGGTGGTGGATAGTCGCTCTCAGGATGGGACTCAGGAATTGGTGCAATCCTTTGCCGAGCGAGATCCTCGGGTGCGGTTGCTTGAGGATGACCCTCTCCCGACGAATTGGGTGGGCCGTCCCTGGGCGTTGCACAATGGCTATCGCTATTTTTGCGCGGAAGATTGCGCGGAAGATCTCGACTCTGAGGCGATGGAGTCGAGTCAAGAGAAACCCCGATTAGCTCCGGTGGAGTGGATTTTAGGGATTGATGCCGATACTCAACCTCAACCGGGTTTGGTGGCCAGTTTGTTAGCCGAAGCCGAAACAGAGGGCTATGATTTGGTCTCTCTCTCGCCGCGCTTTATTTTGAAATATCCCGGTGAGTTGTTGTTGCAACCGGCGTTGTTGATGACGCTCCTCTATCGCTTTGGCCCCACGGGTAGCCCCAGTCCCTCCCCGGAACGGGTGATGGCCAATGGTCAATGTCTGTTGGTGCGGCGGTCGGTGTTGCAGGCCATTGATGGCTATGACTGCGCTCGGCGATCGTTTTGTGATGATGTCACCTTGGCGCGAGAGGTGGCCCGGCGAGGCTATCGGGTGGCCTTTTGGGATGGCTGTCAGTTGCTGAAGGTGCGAATGTACGATGGGGCGGCCGAAACTTGGCGCGAGTGGGGGCGATCGCTCGATCTCAAAGATGCTTCATCCTGGGGACAGACTTGGAGTGATGTCTGGCTGCTCTGGATGCTGCAAGGACTGCCCTTACCGCTGCTGTTGGGGTCCGCCTTCGTTTCTCTGCCTGCGACTCCTGTGACGGCGGTTTTGCTGGGGGTGAATGGTCTGTTGTTGCTGATTCGTGTGGCGTTGGGTTGGGCGATCGCCTCGTCTTATGATCGCACTCAGGCCCAGGGAGCGTGGCTGTTCTGGCTCTCCCCTCTAGCCGATCCCCTAGCAGCCCTACGCATTTCCCTCTCGGCGCTGCATCGACCGACCCACTGGCGAGGACGGGTTTAT
>SIHH01000512.1 GCA_004299065.1 Phormidium sp. SL48-SHIP
TTCATATTTTGGTTCGCGGTTGGAGGTCGTACGGAATTTGATTGTGGCGCGTGGCAGTCCTCCCTCCGTCCCAGTCAACAAGGAAGATTACAAGAGATGGTTGAAAGGCTGCTGAGCAGCCAGGGAGAGGCTCAACGCTCGGCAAGGAATCAAGTGATGAACGAGGCTGTCTCATTGTTCCTGCCTTGCCGAAGTTCTGAAGCAAGAAGAATTAGTGTAGAAATTTTAATACCCACCCACCCACACCGGCGCGAAAGCCGCTTGATGGGAAACCGCGCCCAAGTTGAAAGCAACGGGGCCCGGTACTTTAGCCAAAACTACAAATACTTGGACTACTAGGGTTGGATATGGCGATGGCAGACCAAACAGAAGCGAACTTAGTTTGAAGCGTGCTTCATTGGTAGAGACTATGGCTAAATACCAACGCGAGACCTATACCACACCAAACTTGTCGTTGAGACCAGATTGAGATATAACTGCAACAATAGCGATGTTGCGAAAAGAACATCGTCCCAATCTGGCCCTTAAGTGGATCGAATCACACCAAGATCAAAAGTGTAAGGCAACACTGTTGAGCCGCGCAGCATCCCTGAATGTTGAAGCTGACAGATTGGGAAGCCAGTTCCAACGACAATATCAGCAACACCGAACACAAGGCCCCATGTTACCTGCAGCCCGGGAGGAACTTCGTCTCCAGGGCATCCCGATCCACGGACAATACAAAGCACGGATTCGCGAAGCTTACAGCTTACCATCGCTGCAACAATATGAACAAAAACGATTCGACTGGTATCATGACGAACAAACAATGATCGACTGGACCACCTTCCGCCAAACAATCAGAAAATTCCACACCCAAAAGGCAACGATCCACAAACACGTTTTTCATTTCAGCCCGACAGGTCACTGGGCCCACCAAAACAACCATCATTTACCATCGTCTTGCCCACGTTGCGGCAACCCCAATGAAAACAATGCTCACGTTCTTCAATGCACGGACCCCGTGGTACACCAATGGAGGCAGCAAATCTTTCCTGCACTCAAGAAAGCAATTCAACAGAGCCGCGTCCAATGTTCGGATCCACAATTGGTGGAGATCATGCAAGCTGGCATCCACAGCTACCTGTCCCATTCTGCCCCACCCAACCCCTTTGCCTACCCCAAGCCCTACCAAACTCTTGTCAGCCAGCAGAACGCCATAGGATGGGCCCATGTCTGGATGGGACAATTCTCCACAGAATGGAAGATCCAAGCCGACGCTTATTACCGCAACAACCC
>SIHH01000513.1 GCA_004299065.1 Phormidium sp. SL48-SHIP
GGTTGACGCTAATCCTGAACCCCTCGAACTCAAATTAGACCCAGGCTCTAAAGTCTCTGGAATGGCCCTGAAGCAAGGGAATCAAATCATCTTTGCTGCCGAGTTGCAGCACCGGGGAGAGCCGATTAAAAAAGCACTGCTGTCTCGTCGTCAACTGCGACGTTCTCGACGAAACCGCAAGACCCGATATCGACCAGCTCGGTTCTTGAATCGGACTCGTCCCGAAGGTTGGTTAGCTCCGAGCTTGCAGCATCGGGTGGATACTCTAATGACCTGGGTTCACCGATTTCGTAGACTTGCCCCAGTTGGCCGCATTACCCAAGAGCTAGTACGGTTCGACCTGCAATTGATGGAAAACCCTGAGATATCAGGGGTTGAGTATCAGCAGGGAGAATTACAAGGCTATGAAGTTAGGGAATACCTGTTGTTCAAGTGGGGCAGAACCTGTGCTTACTGTGGCGCGAAGAATGTGCCCCTTGAAGTTGAGCATATCCAGCCCCGGTCTAAGGGTGGCTCTGACCGGGTGTCTAACCTGACCCTGGCTTGCCACTCATGCAATCAAGCCAAAGGCAATGGGGACATTCGGGATTTTTTATCGGGCCAGCCAGATTTGCTGAGTCGTCTTCTGGGGCAGGCAAAATTACCCCTTAAAGATGCGGCTGCCGTTAACTCGACCCGATGGGCCTTGTTCAACGCTCTCAAAGCAACAGGACTTCGAGTCACTACAGGAACAGGCGGACAAACGAAGTTCAATCGACTGAGGCTCAATCTACCTAAGGCTCATTGGCTTGATGCTGCCTGTGTTGGACCAGTCGAATCACTCGAAGTTATGACGTCAAAGCCGTTGCTGATTAGAGCGAAGGGGCATGGAACTCGTCAGATGTGCGGGACGGATAAGTATGGATTCCCGACTCGTCACCGCTCACGGATTCAGGTTCACAAGGGCTTTCGGACTGGCGACATCGTGGCCGCCACGGTTACCGCTGGCCAGAAAATTGGTTCCTACGTGGGACGGGTTCTCTGCCGTGCGTCTGGCAGTTTTGATATTACCACCGCCTCGGTACGGGTGGCAGGCATTAGCCACAAATACTGCAAACCCATTCACAGAAAGGATGGTTACGCCTATGCTTGAAAGATTGACGGGGACTCAAGTCCCCCTGTCGCGTTTCCTCCCCGGTCTAAAGACACGGGGCTTCCACGCGAGCAAGAGGTTTACGTGAAATTTGAGGTAAAAGGCGAGTTCGACAGCTTTTACCTGTGTCATTGTCAGC
>SIHH01000150.1:0-7733 GCA_004299065.1 Phormidium sp. SL48-SHIP
GTTCCGGTGTTCCCTGTTCCCTGTTCTATTAAGAGGAAGAGCGCCGCTGCCGTTCCCGCTCAATTTCCGCTTGCAGCGCTTCAATCTGCTGCCGTAAGCTACTGACGGTATTGCCGTCATCGGTGCGGACATTGACCGCGCCTCGGGCATCATCATGACGATAATCCCCTGAACGAATCCGCTGATACTCGGCAGACTGTCCCCATTGGCGGATATAGTGAAGCCGCTCTACAGCAAAAGGATGAGTGGCCATACCTTGAGCGCCGTTATAGAGCAGAAACTTATAGACTTGATTCAATTCATCGCGATCTAACTCTTGGTAGCGTTGCGACTGGCGGATAAACTCCTCCATGTCCAGTTCATGGGCATATTTTTGACTTCCCCCAGCCATGATCATGAGGGTTTGCGTCACTGTATCGAGATCGTCCATCACCAACAAGGCCGCGCGATCGGCTGAGAGTTCGGCTTTACGTCGCCATTCATAAAAGGCGTAGAGTAAGCCACTCCCGAGGACATTGCCCATACCAAAGGTGAACTCGCCCACAAACATCGCCGTGGAAATGGCCCACATGGCCATCTGAATCAAAATCGTATGGCCACATTTGAGATGTCCTAACTCATGGGCGATGACGGCCTGAAGCTGCTCTTCATTCACGGCATCGACGAGGCCGGAGTTGAGGGTAATCGACGCATGATCTTGTCCGAGGGAAACGGCGTTGAGTTGAGGATTCTGAGACACGAACAGGAGCGGTTCCGGGGAGATATCGAGGGCGCGAACAGCCTCACGAAAGCGTTGGTAGATGCTCGAATACTGTCGCGGCCCCACTTGAATATAATTGCCGGTCATAAACACCGCTTGGGGGCGTTCATAGACATATTCAACAAACTTACGGGCTACGCCATCAAAGCCTGGTAGGCTGCGTAGCGCCTCTTCGGCTTCGCGATCGAGGGGATGACGGAAGGCTTCGCTTGAGAGTCCAGGATAGTCAGGCATAGGGCGGTTTAGGGTTACGGGTATATCGTTGCTCGGTGGCCGTTCAGAGCGAGTTACAGGGTTTCTTTCCCTGTTGTATCGCGTTTTGGCGGCGATCGCCTTCGGTCTCTGGGAAAATTTGCCGGCGATCGCTTGCGCTTTGAGAACAGCTTGCTAAAATAGTACCTATAGAAGACTGCGGCGTTGGTGACTGCCAATATTGTTTTACGATCTATACTTGTCCTGTATGAGGCCCTCAATGTACTTGTGGCTCGGTATGCTAACCTCGCGTTAGACTCCTGGAGCCGGAGATAAAGGGCTGAGGGACCATCTGGGTTATAGATGGCTCCCACTGTCGCATACAGGTCGGAAGCTGAGGTAAGACGGCGCTGCGGTTTTCTTTTTTTGAGTCTCCATTGCTCAGACCCTGCAACGCTTCAATCGGGTCAAAATGGCGAGATTGCAGACTGTGACCACAGCATAGTCCCGAAAAACTCGATAGAATGAAGTCTCAACAGTACATTCTATCAATCGTGTTGTGACGGTACAAACTCCCTCCTCTCAGTCTTCTTTACAACGACAGTTTTGGACGTGGCGCGGACAGTCCATTGCTTATACCGTCAATGGTGACGGACCGCCCCTGGTTCTCATCCATGGATTTGGTGCGTCTATTGGCCATTGGCGTCAGAATATCCCCGTTTGGGCGCAATCAGGCTATCGTGTCTATGCCCTCGATTTGCTGGGATTTGGTGAATCGGCCAAACCGCCCTTTGACTATTCCATTGAACTCTGGCGAGATTTACTGGCGGACTTTTGGCAAGAGTTCATCGGTGAACCCACCGTATTTGTCGGAAATTCCATCGGCGCTTTGTTGGCGTTGGTGATGGCGGCCCAACATCCAGACGCCAGCCAAGGAGCGGTGTTGCTCAATTGCGCCGGTGGCCTGAATCATCGGCCCGAGGAGTTGGCGTTTCCCTTACGGCTGGTCATGGGGACGTTTGCTAAGTTAGTGGCTTCAAAAAGCTTGGGTTCCCTGATGTTTAACCAGGTGCGACAGCCACGACGCATTCGCAACACCCTGTATCAAGTCTACGGAAATCGCGAGGCGGTGACCGATGAGTTGGTGCAACTTCTCTATGAACCCTCCTGTGATGCGGGGGCGCAACAGGTGTTTGCTTCGATTTTGTCGGCGCCTCCGGGGCCAAAACCCTCAGAGTTGCTCGATTCCGTTCGTTGTCCGGTGTTGGTCCTCTGGGGCGAGGATGACCCCTGGACACCGATGACGGGGGCCGAGATTTACCGCCAATGGGGTGAACGTCATTCGGTGGAGTTCCATGGAATTCCCCAAACGGGTCATTGTCCCCATGATGAACGTCCCGAGGTGGTGAATCCGTTGGTCTTGGACTGGCTAAACCGTCACGTCGTCAGGTAGGCTAAGTCCCGAAAGACTATTCGAGGTCGTTGGGGCGAACTGGGTTCGCCCCGAAAAAATCTAAGCCGCAAGCTAGGGCGTACTTTACGAACAGCTCACAACAGCAGAGTTGGTTGTTGGTTGTTGGTTATTCATTGCTATAAATAGGAATCATCGGTATGACAAAAACAGGACAACATTGGTGGGAAAAGGGAATTATTTACCAGATTTATCCTCTAACTTTTGCGGATGCGAATGGGGACGGAGTTGGTGATATTCAGGGAATTATTCAGCGCTTAGATTATCTCAATGATGGCAATCCTGATAGTGAAACATCTTTGGGGATTAATGCGATTTGGTTGTCTCCCATCAATGAGTCTCCGATGATGGATAATGGCTATGATGTGAGTGATTATCGGGGAATCTGCCCTATTTTTGGGACAATGGCAGATTTTGAGCAATTGGTGGACGAATGTCATCGGCGGGATGTTAAGATTATTTTGGATTTGGTTTTGAACCATACGTCCAATCAACATAGTTGGTTTTTGGAGTCTCAACAAGACCGGAATAATCCCAAGGCGGATTGGTATTTATGGCAAGAAGGCTATAAAGATAATTTACCCAATAACTGGCTATCCTATTTTGGCGGGACGGGTTGGACGTATTGTGAAGCCCGACAACAGTATTATTTTCACACGTTTAATAAGAATCAGCCTGATTTAAATTGGCGCAATCGTGAGGTACGGGCTGCTATTTATGATGTGGTTCGCTTTTGGCTCGATAAGGGAGTGGATGGCTTTCGCTTAGATGCGTCAAGTGTTTATAGCAAGGACAAGTTTTTTCGGGATAATCCGCTCAAGTTTGGTACAAATGATAAGAATGAATATAATAATTATCATCATTTGTATGAAAAGAATCTCCCGGAAAATCATGAGATTGTGCGGGAGATTCGTGAAATTTTGGATGAGTATGGCGATCGCCTACTCATTGGCGAAACCTTCATCGACAATCGCCTCTATGAATCCAACACCTTTTATGGTGCCCATAACGACGAACTCCATCTGCCCTTTACCTTTGAATTTGCCTTTAGTCCCTGGTATCCGGGCTATTTACAACGGGAAATTGAACATAAAGAATTGGTGACACCCGCCGGGGCGCAACCGGTGTACTTTTTTGATAATCATGATATCCCGCGCCATTTATCTCGCTGGGTTGAATGTAGTCTTTGTATTGATTCTCATGCGATCGCCCAGGCGGCGGCCACATTATTATTAACCGTGCGGGGAACCCCGGTTTTGTATTATGGCCAAGAATTGGGAATGGTGGATCATGAGGAGATTCCCCCGGAGAAATTACGGGATAAAGCGATCGCCCCGAGTACCAGTGGGGAAGTTCCTGAACATCGTGACGGTTCCCGAACCCCCATGCAGTGGGATGATTCACCTCAAGCGGGGTTTAGCTTTGGTAAAGATGTGGAACCTTGGCTACCGGTTCACCCGAATTACACGGCTTTGAATGTTGAGAATGCTTGGAAAAACCCCGATTCGCTGCTGAATTTCTATCGTCGTTTGATTCAGTTGTACCTAAAAAGCCCAGCCTTGCAACGGGGAACCTGGCGATCGCTGATTAACTATCCCCACGAACATTTAGCCTATTTACGCGAAGCCAAGGAACAAACCATTTTGGTGGTGATCAACTTCTCCTTCCAGAAACCGCTGGATCTCGATGAACCCATCGATCGCGATAATTGGACGGTGTTACTGTCGAATCACTATGAAGCCGGTACTGTGATGACCATTCCCGAGACGCTTCAGTCTTTTGACATCTGCTTGTTTGGGAAAGCCCACTAGAAACGCCTACTAGAAACACCTACTCATCTAGGGAATTCTCAATCACCGGCCCATCCCAGTCAATGGGAATCCCCTCATCAAACTTACGTTGCAAATCCGGTTCTGGCGGGGGAGGGGGATTCAACTGGGCATCCCAATCGCGGATTAGCCGTTGGGCCTCAGCGTGGGCTTCGGTGTAACTGGGGATGCGCTCAGCGATCGCGATCGCCCCCTCCAAACTCCGCCAAGCCTGCGACTCGGCTAACTCCAGGAGTTCCCAACCGAGATTACGGATGAGGCGATCGGCATCGGCCCGCTGGCCGCCATAGCGGGTAATGCCGTTGGCGGTGCGAATGGCTGATTCGAGGGATTCCGCCGAACCGCCATTGGCGAGACGATAGGCTTGATCGAGGAGATCGCGATCGCGCTGGGCGCTGTTCCAACGGGCGATCGCGGTTTGTGCTTCTCGGGCCAAGGCACTATCGGAGGGGATGCGTCGGGCCGTGGCGATGGCATCATCGAGGTTCCCCGCATTGGCTTGACGTTCAGCCTGACTGAGAATCGGGCGATCGCGTTGTTCACTAATCGTCCGTTGCCAACGGTTCACCTGATCTTGGGCCTCAGTATAAAGCGCCCGAGAGGAACTAATCCGCTGCGCTTGAGCGATCGCCTGTTGATAATTTCCCTGACGCGCCAAGGCTTCGGCCCGCTGCAAAATCGGACGATCCTGATTGGTTTGCAACTGATTGCGCCAGCGCTCAATCTCTTGCTGGGCCTCATCATAAAGAGAGGTCGTATCCGAGATCAGTTCGGCTTGAGAAATGGCCGTTGTCAAATCTGCAATACTGCCCGTACGAGCGGTATTGCGGGCGCGTTCGAGAACCGCCACCTGATCAATCGCCGTTTGCCATTGTCTAATCCGATTTTGAGCGCGATCGTACAATGGACTCTCCAGAGGAATCCGTTGAGCCTGAGTGATCGCGTTTTCTAAGTTTCTCACGCTGGGCTGCCAGGCCAGAAACTCGCCTCGGGCTAAAATCACAAAATCATCGGCTTCTTCTTTCAACTGGGTGCTAGCCGGAACCCGCCGAGCGATACCAATGGCTTCCGTGAGGTTTTGGGCCGCCAGTTCCGCATCGGCTAAATCCAACATCGCCCGGCCAAACTCCTTCAACGCCTCTTGAGCGCTGGCATGGGCAAAGGAATCTAAGCCAATTTGTTCTGCCAGATTGATGGCTTCGAGGAGATGATCGAGAGTGCGGCGGTTGGCGAGGTTTTTCGCCCTAGCCAGTTGGTTGACATCATCGCGGGCCTGTTGAACTCGCTGCGTAATCTCTTCATGTTTGGTGACGCGCCAATGTTGATTTTCCACAGAACGCAGGCGAGTGGCGGCGGCAAAGGCCAGGTTCCAGCGGCGGTTTTTGAGATGATCTTCAATGTCAGCGTAGAGATCTTCGGCTTGCGTCCAAATGGCTTTCCATTCCTCGATACGCTGTTCAATGACCGGTTCAATGGTGGCTTGGGCGCTCGGGGAGAGTTTTTCGGTGGGAATCCGTCGTGCGGTGTCAACGGCGTTTAAGAAGTCGCCCTCATGGAAGGAGGCTTCGGCTAAATCGAGGAGTTCTTGGGTCCAGATTTCGATTTGCTGGTTAATTCTGGGGCGTAGGCCATGATCCTCGGGCAGTTCACTCACCAGGTCGATCGCTTCGAGGATATCGTCAACGGTTTGTTTATCGGCGGCCAACTGTCCACAATAAAGGCGCATTGAGGCTGAGGCGGTGGGCCAGAAGATGCGGGGACAATTGGGAACTGTGGGTAACGTCAGCAGCAAGGCGGCGGCGGTGATGGCGGTGCCGATGGTTCCGACACCAAACAGAAGTGTCCAGAACTGCCATCCCGGAAGCCAGGATGTCCAAGAGCGTTCGCGTCGTGGGTTCCTCGGGCGTTCTCGGTCTCGTTGCTGCTGGTTTCGTTCGATCAGTTGGGTTGGGGAGTGAGATTCCCGCCGCGATCGCTCGAACGATAGGTTTGTTTTTTTCCTCATCACCAAAACCCCTGTACGTTGAACGGCTGAGATCACACGTGGCGATCAGTATAGACAGTCGTCACAGAGGTTATCCTAGCATTGTCTTTTGCCGAGGATCAGCCAAGGGACTGTTTGGGGATCATTTCAGGGCAAAGCGGCGACGACGAACTTTGTTGGGATCAATGCTGATGATTGCCTCATCCCAAGAGAGCGATCGCAGGCTTTCTTGCCAAACATTCGCCTGATAGACCTGTTGATGGGTGACGTCAACGGCGGTCAGCCAGCCACTTTCGAGGGTATAGACTCCGGTATCAATCCCCAACCAGCCACAGCCACGAACCAGTTGCCCAGATTTGACTCCCGGAAAGGTAAAGGTGATGGTATGTCCGATAATGATTAATTTGTCGGGAAAATAGGGTTGTGTTTGACGATGGAAGACATCGCGAATCCAGCAAAACTCTTGACTCGACTGTTCGGCGATGGGCAGATTGGGGTTGACGCCGGCGTGAACGAGCCAAACATCACCGCGATCGCGATAGGCGGGTAAGGATTCGAGCCAGTTGAGATGTTCAGACATGATCCCGGAATTGGGATAGCTTTCTAGGGTAAGGTCGCCACCACCACTGAGCCAAAAATCAAAATAACGATCGTCATGTTGGCCATAGATCAGGGCCGATAGCATCATCTCTTCATGATTGCCTCGAATCGCGTAATAGGACGGATGAGACATGATTAAGTCCACGACTTGATAACTAGCTGGACCGCGATCGATGAGATCACCTAAAAAATCCACGCGATCGCCGTCTTTTAAGTCGAGGCTGTCCAACAGTCGGACTAGAGTATCGTAATGACCATGGACATCGCCAATTACGATTTGTCGGGGTGGGGTTGACATGAGACAAGTCCTGTGGTTGGAAGACTCGTAGAACTGGAGGGGAAATGCTTAAGTTCCCGATGAGTTCTCGATCATCTTCCAAAAAAATAGAGTTTCCCTAATCCAAGTATATCGAGAGCCATCCCCCCCAAGATATTGACCGGTTAAAGTTTTGATGAGGATTTTGGAGGGAACCCAGCCAACTGACCGAAGTGGCCGCGACTCGTAACACCACAAAACCGAATTGCGAGCGCGAGCGTAACTGCCATAACACGTCAACCCTGATGACCCCTTCTAGGAGATATCTCTATGAAAGTCCGCTATTTAGCCAATATGTCCATCGCCTCAATTCTCGGGTTAGGTTTAGCCTTTGGATGCGCCAACCCCTGTGCTGGACAAAATGCACCGGCTGGAGTGAGCGACCCCTGTGCCGGAGACCCCTGCGCCGGGAAATCCGAAGACCCCTGTGCCGGAGACCCCTGCGCCGGGAAATCCAATGAGAGCGATCCTTGTGCTGGAGATCCCGGCGCCGGATAATCTGACGGCTCAAAACTCATCGGTGTGGTTGGTTGTCGCATCTTCACAACAACCAACCGATCTACTGATGACTCAAGACACAC
>SIHH01000150.1:7833-9693 GCA_004299065.1 Phormidium sp. SL48-SHIP
ACTCAAGACACACGACTCAAGAAAAATCGACCACCGGACTCGGAAATCCCAACGGCTACAAGCTCGGGACAGAGAGACCTTTGGCCGCCAACCAGTCCGGGTTATAGAGCCGAGATTGATAGCGAGAGCCACTATCACATAACACCGTGACAATGGTATGGCCGGGGCCGAGTTCCTTGGCTAAGGCCACAGCCGCTCCCACGTTAATGCCGACGGAACCTCCCATAAACAGGCCATCTTTGCGTAATAGCTGATAGACCACTCGCACCGCTTCCGTATCATCGATCTGAATCGCATCATCAATAGGCGCACCGTCCATATTGGCCGTAATCCGACTATTGCCAATCCCTTCAGTAATAGAATTACCGCTGCTATTGATCTCGCCGGTTTTGACGTAGCTATATAAACCACTTCCCATGGGATCGGCGACGACACATTTGACCTGGGGATTCTTCTCTTTGAAAAACATGGCGGCTCCGGCGTAGGTGCCACCGGTTCCGGTGGCGGAGACCCAAGCATCGATTTTCCCCTCGGTTTGCGCCCAAATTTCGGGGGCTGTGGTTTCATAATGAGCGCGACGGTTGGCGGTGTTGTCGAACTGATTGGCCCAGATGGCATTGTCCATTTCCGCCGCCAGACGACCCGAGAGTTTAACGTAGTTATTGGGGTCACGGTAGGGAACCGCCGGAACTGGGCGAACTTCTGCGCCTAAGGTTCGCAGGGCGTCCATTTTTTCTTGGGACTGGGTTTCTGGGATGATAATGAGGCATTTATAGCCTTTGGCGTTACAAATATGAGTTAGACCGATGCCCGTATTCCCCGCTGTGCCTTCAACCACGGTTCCCCCTGGTCGCAGATGGCCTTGAGCTTCGGCATCTTCGATAATATAGAGGGCGGCTCGGTCTTTGACTGATCCTCCGGGATTGAGAAATTCGGCTTTTCCGAGGATTTCGCACCCTGTTTCATCACTGAAGCTATTGAGACGAATGAGGGGAGTGTTGCCGACGGTACCAACAAAGCCGTTCTGGATATCCATAAATGTCGATGAAATGTAGATGTTATGTGGTATGCGATTGGGAACGCTGCCCGACTGGATCTGGCCTGGGCTTGTAGCTTCAACCTAGAGCCAAACGCCAGAGATGAGGGCTGTTGTTATTCTATCGGCTTCAGGGTTGGGATTAAGACGTGTTAAGGAGAAAGCGATGAAATTAAAGCGATCAACTCAGGTGTTGTTGCTGTTGGCGGTGATTTTTGGCGGTGGGGTGCTGTTGTATGAAGGGGCGATCGCCCCGGAGTTGGAGCGTCAACGTCAGCAAGAGCAACGGGCCTTTAAGTTTGAGGTTGAGGCGATTCGTCAGATGACCCTACGCCGTGAGGACTATACCCTAGAGTTAACACGGCTTGAGGAGCCGTTGCAGATTCCCTCGGAGGATGAAACGAGTTTTACCACGACGGATTGGCAAGCGGTCATTTTTGAGGAAGCTGAGGCGGAGGCTCAAGAGTATCCGGCTAATGATGCTTATGTGTCGTTTCTGTTGATGGTCTTAGAGAATGCTCGCAGCGATCGCCCGATTGTGACGAGTGAGGCTAATTTGGCTGAGTATGGGTTGGAGACTCCCCGCGCTCGTTTGCGGATTGAGTTGGACAATGGAGAGAGTCAGGAGTTATGGGTGGGCGATCGCGATTTTACGGGCAGTTTTGTCTATGGCTTAATTCGCTCTGGGGATGATGGCCAAGATGCTCAGGCTCAAGGTTCTCCTGAGTCGGAGGCTGAGGTTACCCCTGAGACGGATTCTCAGACAGATTCTGGGGCGAATGATGGCAGCAATACGGCTGAGACGGCTGAGACGGCTGAGACGG
>SIHH01000151.1 GCA_004299065.1 Phormidium sp. SL48-SHIP
GCGATCGCCTCCACGGGATAGAGGGTGCCAATTTCGTTGTTGGCGGCCATGACGCACAGCAGGTCGATTCCCTGGCGACAGTAGCGGTCAATCTCCTCTAGGTCGAGTTGTCCGGTGGCGGTGGGGGTGAGATAGTGGAGTTGGGCCTGTCCTCGTTGGGCGATCGCCTCGCAGGTGTCGAGAACGGCTTTATGTTCGAGGGGGTTGAGGAGAATTTTGAGGGGGGTGTCCCGCAAACATCCCTGAATGGCGAGGTTGATGCTTTCCGTTGCGCCGGAGGTGAAGAGGATATCCCGAGGAGATGCACCGATGAGGGTTGCTAGATGCTGCTTGGCGGTTTTGACTTGTGCGGCGGCGCGATCGCCGTAGGGGTGGTCAATGCTACTGGCGTTCCCGAAGTGGTGGGTGAGGGTTTCGGTCATCACGTCGATGACGCGCGGATCGACGGGGGTGGTAGCGTGGTAGTCGAGGTAGATGGGAGGCATCGGTAGGGGGTAAGCTAGACGGGTTAGGGGTCAATCATCCTGGCGGTAGGGTGTGTTGCGGCTCAAACCCATGTGGAACAAAGAGGACAATTTAGAAGCCGCCGCAACGCACCATCGCTGTAATCCGGCAATTCTCCATCATAAATTTTTCCCGGTAGCCAGACACCCTGGCTCTCATCTTGTCCCCGAGTGCGGTGCGTTCCGGCTAGCTTAATCTTGTTGCCAAAAATTAAACATTCAACGAAGCCGGAACACACCCTACCCCATTCTATTTGTATTATTTAGGTTTCCTATTTTACCTCAGCTTCAATCAATTCGCCAAATCCTCGAAACTCCTCATCCAAAGAATAGAGCGAGTTGCGAATAAACTGACGCAATTGAAGCGCCGGTTTCAAACAATCCCGTTCATAATCCATAACTGTTAGAGACAGGTGAGGATAGAGGATTTTTAGAAATCCCGCCGCTGATTTACAGATGGCATTTTGGTCACGAATATTTGTGGTTTGGTTGAACTGGGTATGGTGTTGAGCATAGGCATAAAAGCGATTGTCATAACGTAGTGACAGAAGTGCCTCGCCAAAAAAGTCCATCTTTAAGCCAACCTGAGAGGCAATCATATCTTGTTTAAACTTGGGAATTTCCCAACCAGGGATAATTCCGGCAATGCGGTCTAAAAAAGCCGTTTCTGATAAAAACTCAGGCAGGTCACCAATTAAGTTATTCTCATTGCGGGGACGCAAATATTCATTGAGTTGGATATTGGCCAACATCACCAAGGAACAATCACTGGAAATTTCGGCAAATCCTGAGCGATTATAGCGACCACTGGCGAGATAGTTCTTGAGGGGACCAATCACCTCGTCAGGGTTATCAAAGGTTAGGCTTTGGACTTCATCAAGAACAACCACCTCATGTCGTCCTAATAGTCCCACTTCCTTGGTTCGTCCGTTAATGAGCAGTTGTGCTGGGGTGACTTTTCCACCACTGACTAAGGCGACTTTACTGTTGATATTCTCAAAAATAAAACTCTTTCCCGTTCCCTTGGGAGCCAGTTCCATAATATGATAGTTGGGTTCAACTAAGGGCAGTAAACGAGCCAACATCCAGGTTTTCGCCTCATCCGTGTAGCCGGGATGTTCGGGGTTTGACCCCATGGAACAGAGCATTAAGTCTCGCCATTGCAGTATCGTAAACTTGGCGCGACAGTTGGCGTAAAGGTCTAGGTCAACGCTGGAACATTGGAAGGGTTCAAAATCAATAACTTCTACAGGGTGATCTAGCTGACCCGCCAGGGTGATTTTTCCCCAAACCCCGTTTCTCAGCAACATTTTATTGCGTTCGATGATGTCGAGAGGAATGGGACAGTTTTCTAGGTTGAGGACGGGAATGCTGGCGACGGGGTCGGGGTCGAGACTTCCATCTCGTTGCAGTTTCACCCGAACTTGCATTAAGGCGATGAGTTTGTGGCTTCTCCCTTGACTGAGGTTGAACATAATTTCGTTTTTGTCGTCTTTGCGGGGAAAGGCTTTGGCGACAAATCCATTCAGTTGACTCAGTTCTTCGGGAGTTAGGGGACCGGAACCGGGGACGATTTTATCTAGGAGCCATTCGGCGACAAAGCTGGGGATTCCCGCAGCGGTGAGTCCACTGGAGGGGAGCCGCTGTTTGTCGATACAGAGGGGTCCGAACACGTCGCGGATTTGTGCATTGGGATAGTCGTTCAGGTTAGAAAAATTCATCCAGGTTCAGGTTACTGCTAAACAGTTGTTTAATCTCTAGGGTCGCCTCTGGGTTGAGGTCGGCGGTTCCGGGTTCAACTCCAGCATACTGAAAGGTTAGGGTTCCCGAGAGAGGGAGGGATTGGCTGGAGTTGGGGGGAAGCTGGGGACAGGTGGAGATGGGAAGGGATAGCTGTTGATGGCTGTTGGGGGGAATGGTTTGCTTCAGGGGTTGTCCGGTTTGGAACTCCCCGAGTTGGCTGATGGTGAGAATTAGGTCTGTGAGAGGAACGGGGTTGGGATTGTGGATGCTGAGTTGAAGTTGTCCGCTTTGGTTGGCTTCTCCTGAGCCGCTACAGTGGAGCCGGATGGGGGAACGCTGAACTTGGCGACTGAGAACAGCGTAGCCAATGACGACTTCTTCGGGAAAGAGTCCACCGTGGGAGCCGATGACGGTTTGGTCTTGGCTGTAGCTGAAGCTGCTGAGGGTGGAAGCGTCTTTAACGATGCTTAGGTCTTCGGGGAGGTCGAAGTCATGGCGATGTAAGACAACAAAGTTCGGGTTGTCGGTGACTCCTTTGGCGGTTCGTCCCTGGGGGGTGAGGTTGGGGGGACAGATGACCCCTTGGCTGGAGAGTCCGAGAAGTTGGCCGTGGTCGCTGGAGATGACGATTTTGAGCCGATCGCGATCGGGGTGTTTGTTGAGATAGAAGTCGATGCGATCGCAGATGCGTTGCAAAACACTGGGTCGATCGCTGTGATAGAGCATTTCCCAGTCTTTTTTCTCGTGATAGAGTTTGTCGAGTTGGGTGGTGTCCCAGCAGTAGAGACGTTGGCGATCCTGTTCTAAGTCTTGTTTGAGTTGGGAGTCTTGGGAGTCGGTGTAGCGTTTCCCGAGTCCGACTTTGGCGAAGGCTTTATTCATATTCGCCTCCCAAACCTCGGCGCGGGGGGTTTGTTGTGCGTAGAGTCCCCATTTGGCGAATTCGGTGGTGGTGGGGAGGAGGCTAAATCGGGGTTGAAGTTGCTCAACGGCCAGGTCTTTGTCTTGGAGATATCCGATTAACGCCTGTTGGTCTAACCAGCCTAAGCCATCGACGACCACCCACAAGACGGGATGGGTTTTGCAGAGGTCTTGAACCACTTGGGTGGCCTTGTAGTTGAGGTGGGAGTCTTTGGCGGGGATGGCTTTGAGTTGGGGATAGTGGTGATGAATCCAGTCGACAAAGCTGATGGCTAGGCGATCGCTGATGCGGTCTTGGGGGACAGTCTTACTGTCGGTCGTTTCCCAGCGGCGAAAGGGGAGATACTGCTGAGTGGCCCAGGTTAAGGCTTGGTCTGGAGTTGCGTCTTTGGGGAGGGGTTGAGGAGGTGTGGGTCGTTGTAGTTTCTGATATTGGTCTAAGGAGAGATGGGGTTTGAGTTTTTGGCTGCGTTCTTCTGTGAAATATTCCCCATGACGGTCTTGGACCGCCAGGCTATAGGAGAGTTGCGCAATGCGAGGGAATCCCGGTTGTTGGGAGGGGGAGATCTGGTCGAGAATGGCTCCTTGGCTATCGTCGAGTTGTTGTTTCCAATGCTTATCGAACTCTTCGGCGATGATTGGGGGAATGTCTCCGGGATAAGACCCCAGTTCGGGAATGGCGGGTGGGAGGAGTCCCAGCCACTGACGCAGTAGTTGCAGTTTGTCGGGGGTTTGGTAATGGTCGCCGAGGGGATGGGAACGCCGACGATATCGCCAAGCCTCTTCGAGGATGGCGTAGTCTGGGGGAACGGTGAGGGTGAGCCAGGTGGCGAGATGGTCGTGGGAGGGGTTGGCCAACCAGAAGTCTGGGTGACTGTGGCTAACTTCTGCGAGAACAGCGGCGAGGGGGTTGTGGGGATAGCGGTTGAGATGATCGGCGAGGTGCAGACAGTGTTGTTGGGTCCAGTCTTCGGGGATAGGTAGGGGGGTGAGGAGGGTCTGGAGGCGATCGCGGGGAGATTGGAGGACTTGACTTTCGGCTTGGCGATTCCAGGCGTTGAGCCAGGTTTGAGTCCAGTCACAGAGGAATTTTCCGCGAATCCACAGGCGATCGCCACGGACTCCCACCTGTTGCAACCATTCGACTTCGGTGCTGACGAGGTGGTAGCCGTCGCCAACGGGATAGAGTCCACTGGGGTCGAGGATATAGGTGGGTTGGCGAGGGTCGTCAGTCATGGGAGAGATAGGCGTTTAGCTCTTCGTAGAGGGTTTGACGTTGGACGCGGGGGAGTTGTTGGAACAGGACTTTGATTTGATTGGCGGTGTCTTTCTCTTGTTCCCGCTGACATTCCCGTTCGAGTTGGGTGAGGGTGCTGTGATGGCTGGGGGTTAGGTTGGGGTCATGCTGGGAGCGTTCTTGTTGTAGGCGATCGCGAACCTGGGTGACGATATCCAGTTTTTCCGAGTTGTCGGGGGTTTGGTAAACCTGCTGAAATTGCTGTTGTAGGTCATTGAGCCAGTCTTGAGCCTGCTGTTGATAGGTTTGGCGTTGTTGGTTGAGGTCCTGTGTCCATTGCTCAAGTTGGGGTTGGAAGCGATGGGGGTTTTGTAGCTGTTGGGGGAGTTGTTGGAGGCGATCGCTCAGGGAGTTGAGGTCTTGGCTGGAGCGCGATCGCCGTTTGTCGGCTTCAAAGGCTGCGATGGTCTCGATGTCTTGTTGTAGGCTCTCAAACCGGGGGAGGTGTTGTTGGTAGGGGTCCCACTGGCTGGAGTGTTGGAGTAGTACCTCCAGTTTGTCGTAGTTGGATTTGACTTGGTTGAACTCTGAGCGGGTGGTGAGACTATCGAGGCGATCGCCAATCTGGTTCAGTTGTTGGCGATAGTCTTGAATTTGACTGTCAAGTTGCTCCTGAACGCGGTTGAAATCTGGCTCTAGGGAGTTGTCCTGAAGTTGCGATCGCCGTTCCTGGAGTTGTTGGAGTCGAGATTCACACTCAGCTAGGGGGAGATTGGGGGAGGGAGACAATTGCTGAATTTGTTGTCGCCGAGCCGCTTCGGCTTCAGCCTGTTGTTGTTGGGAGCTTTCTTGGGTTTCAGCGTCTAGGAGTTTGCGATCGAGTTGTGTTTGTAATTGGTCCAAGCGAGTTTTAGAGTCGGGGTCTGTGAACCGACTTTCTTCCCGCGCGATCGCCTTGCTCATCTCCAGGATTTGCTGACGGGTTTTGGGTTGGGTGGCGTCTTGTTCCCAATCCTGAAGTTGCTGTAGCAGTTGGGAGCGGGACTGTTCAATGGTCTGATATATCTCAGCCACACGTTGGCTTATCTCTTGACTCGGGGGAGCCTGCTCCTGGAGAGAGGCGATCGCGCTTTGAACGTCATCGTAATCCCCTTGACTGGAGATTTCGCTCAATTTGGCGAACTGGTTGTTGATTTGCTGGAGGATGTCCGCCACCTGTTGGCGAGTCTGGAGTTGCGATCGCAGGGATTCAACTCGTTGACTAGCATAGTTCAGAGTTTCGCCGAATCGTTCTAAATCGGGAATCGTCGCCAGTTGGTCTTGTAAACTTGCGAGTCTTGTCTGATAGGCGTCACAGGCTTCCTCACGGTTGAGGCGATCGGCCTCCTCGCTAAAGCTGAGGATCTGCTCGTCCAGTTGGCTTTGAACTCTCTGTTTGACCTGCTCATATAACTCCCGTTGTTTGGGAGAGGGACTGACTGAAATGCGATCGAGACGAATGGCGGGAGGAGATACGTTGACCTGGGGATAGCATTCAATAAGCTGTTCGAGGGACATCGATTCCCCTGAAGGTTCCACTTCAGCAATGGGAGCAAACCATGCGTCAATTTCCGCGACCTGATCTGCAACCGGTTTGCGATCGCATTTCACCTGCTCAGCTTCAGTTTTGGTAATATCGGAACTCCCGAGAAACTCCTCGACTTGTTTCAGATAGGCGCAAGCCTCATCATAGGGAATGGGGGAACTGTCCGGAAGTTCAGGAGGCGCGAGACGTTGACGACGAATCAGTTGCGCCGTTTGGTCAACAATCCAGACATCAATAAAGTCGTCAATTTTTTCGAACAGGTTACTCGATCCCCAATCGGTTAAGGGTTGAGTCAGCACAGGAAAGCTCTCTGACTTGCGTTTAGGAATGGCAGCGGTTCCTTTAAGAATGACATCTGTCCGATGATAGGCGAGCCAACTACAGAGCAACACCGTAAAGGTCAGTTCATTGTAGCCATAGGGGGGAGCCGAGAGAGTTTCCCAAAGTTGTTTGAGGGCAACGGTTTTGGAGGGACAGTGACTAATATCCGTAGCTTGGCTAATCTCATCCCAAGCGGCTTTAACTCGCTTATTTCGGGGAATGTGAACCTGATACTTTTGTCGTTCTATCCGGAAGATTCCCCAGACTTTGCAAAAGACATTTTCAATGGTGGGTTGGTAGAACCGATCAGGAGGTAAGTTTGATGGAGTAAATTTATTCTGAAATAACTGTTCGGCAATGACACGAACAATTCTACGTCCCGTACTGTGCTGCGATCGCAGTTTATCCACATTCCCCACAGAAGCCACCTGGGGATAGGTTTGGCTAAGCAAAGCACTCACCAGGGATTGGAGACGGTTTTGGTCCTGAGGAGACAACTGGTCTGCGACGGGATTGTGGTAACTACAGTCCGTCAATAACCGCTCAGTTTCCCCTTCAATTTGGTCATTCAACTGTTTCGCGAGTTGAGTAAAGGTGTTTCCATATAAGGTTTTTTCTCCATCGGAGAGTTGACGTAAGGCTTTTTGCAGTTTTAAAGCGTGGTTCAGTTCTTCTGTCGTTGTTTTGGGAACAGCCACTACCAGGCGATTCTCTAATCTGGAGTTTTGAAGTTTAGGGGTAGCTTGTTGTCGTATCTCTTGCAGATCCTCTAGGGTGGCTGCTAAGACAAAGCCAACAACTCCTTTGGCGCTACCACCCGGCGACCAGCGTTGACTTCTTAAGATGCGATGAAACTCATCACTATCGTAGATTTGATACTCAAATGTCCAGTCATCACCAACCAAGCCATTCTCGCTGACAAACTGGGTCGCCGTCATCGATGAGGATTTTAGATAACGGCTTACGTTTTGCCGACAATGGACGAGAACATCTTTAATTGAATCGGGTTGGTGCTGGACGGTTTCTTCTAGTTTCTTCCGCAATTCTCCGGGGGTGGTACTTCCTGAAAAGAAGGAATAGAGCTTACTATCAGAGCGGTAATAGATTTGGTCGCGAGCTTCTAGTTGTTTCAAAGCCTCCCGAACCCGGCTTTTGGGACGTCCCGACAGTTCACTCAGGAGGTCTTCATGGGGGTGGCGATCGCTTTTGGTGAGCTTGTCCCCACTGGTGAAGTAGAGAAATAAGGCTTTGAGAACAGACAATTCATCGGGATTCTCCGAGTGAATGACTAAATTTCTTGCCTTGATAAATTGGTTATAATACTGAGCATCACTTAAGTTGTCCAGAAATGTGTCAACCAAGTCAATGGGATACACATAACTCAGTAAACCATCCTGTTCAACGGGATGGGACTCGATAAACTCGCGCACATAGCCTTTCACAAATTGGATTGCGGTTCGGTCTTGAACCTGAGCAAAATCCAGTTTCGATAAAAGATAGCCCGTCAACGGGTGCAATGGAAAGGAACCCAATCCCAGATGTTTGAAAAAGTCATCAAATGACCAGCCTCGTTCCCGATAAATGGGGATATAGGTGTTAAATGCTTGTCGAGCTTCGCCGAGTAGAGTATCACCCCAATGCTCAAAAAAGCCTTTCCATTCCTCTGTATTAACCTGCTGTTCTAGTAAGTTATTGATAACTAGCTCTAAGCTGGATTCTGGATAGTAGGTGCTATCAGCCGGTTCCAATCTTGAGGCGATTTTAAGATAGCTTTCTCGTTCTGAACCAGAAATTCCCGACGCTTTGGTTAAGCCAACCTGAGCAAAACTCAGGAGAGCAATTTTATGGCGATAGGTTTCACAGATATTCGTGATATTCTGAATAGCTGTTCCTCCCGCCACGGCTGAGTTATTTGCCCAAGCTTTAAGATAATAGTTTAGCTCATCAAACAGAATTAGGATTCCTTGAAATTGAGGGGACTCACCACTGCAAAGTCCCTCAATTAAATCCTTAAGAATGACCTCGATATCAATATGAGTTTGAAAATCAATGGGATAGCCAACCAAATGACGAGATAAGGCTTTGACTGCCGGAATAATCGAAGTATTCCCATCTTGCAGCAGGTGAATCATGGTGTTGAGGTCACCGTCAGGATAGCCTTGTTGATGGAGGTATTCATCGGCTTGGCGGCGGTTCTCCTCACTCAACTGTTGTAGATACTCTAAGGGTTCCTGACAAATATGATGTGCGATGGAGTCGGTAATTCCTTCGCGATCAAGTGTTGTTAGGAGTTGTTTCAGAAAATGTTGTCGTAAATCTCCCCCGTGGTCTCCACTGAGGCAAACGGTCAGATAGCGACGATTTTCTTTAAAGGCCCGTAATCCCTCCACCAAGGAGTCATTTTGTCCGCTGGTAGCGACGCGGACTTGTTCTAAGATGCCATTAACTTCTGGACTCTCGGCGGGTTGACTAAAAAAGTTAGCTAAAGCAACGGCAAAGTGAGATTTTCCCTTACCATACTGCTGTACCACTAAGTGAATATTAGGGGTGCTTTGACTGTGGTAACTCAGCCGCAGACGGTCTAAAATCCCCACCGTTGACGTGTTGGGTTTTTGGGGATTATAGTTAAAAACAAATCCTTCACAGAGAGCATGATTCTGTTCAGGATTATCCATCATGCCAAAGTTAACGGAGTTGGCAATATTGGCTTTTTCGTTAACTCGGACCAGTTGATTGAGTAACATCGGCTTCTGGGTGGGTGAGGAACGGAGAAACTTTAACTAGCGGTGACTCGGCGTTGACGCTGGTCATCCCAGGTTGGGGGAACTAAGTCGGGAGGGAGGAGAATCCAAAGGCGGGATTCGAGTTTGCGAGTTTGGTCGAGATGCGTCCAGAGTTGGGAAATCGGACTTTTGGGACGGCTGAGGAGATAGGTGATGAAGCAGTCAAATCCTTCGAGGAGGATGATAGGTTTGCTGGCCTGCTGACAAAGGGTTTTGAGAGCGGCGAGTTCTCGGTCGAGGTGATGGTGCAGCACTAAAAAACGCTGGTTGGGGCGATGTCGTTGTAGAAGATGGTGACGGTAGTCGACTCGCTCAGCATTATGGCGGAAGGCTAAGTCCTGGAGTTCGCTAGATTGGGGACTGTCCCAGATCAGTAGATGAACCCGATCTTCGGGTCTGGCTTCATTAAGACTAAGATTAGCGATCGCAGTCATAGGCCTTTTCGAGTAAATCGAGGGGAGTTGTCCAACGAGGAACCACTTGGAAGGGGGGAACGGCTCGACGTTGTTCGATGATTCCCAGGGATTCTAGGCGGTTGAGTTCTTCTTGCACCCCAGTTTGATCAAGTCCCAAAACAGGACC
>SIHH01000514.1 GCA_004299065.1 Phormidium sp. SL48-SHIP
AACGGTCAGTTTCGCTGGCGGTTCCAAGAACCACCTCGCACGCGATCGCCGCCAGTAATGCCGCAAGACCGAGTAGAGGAATAATCCCTTGTTGAATGATTTGTGAGGTTAGATTTAGCCACCAATTAGGACTGTTAAAGTTCGGCGGAATCATCAGTAAGATAAAGTTAAGAAGCGTCACCAGAATTAGAACCGTTCCAGCGAGTTTCAGCCCTCTTGAAGCTAGAGCTAGACTTGTTTTGGAGTCTTTGGATATCATGATTGATCGTCTTTCCGTCAAGTTTTACTCAATTAGAAGCATAAACCATCATTTAAAACCGGTAATTCAGCGATCGCACCCCAAGATCAGAGCCACTTTACAAAAACTCTATACAATTGGGGGTGATCTTCATCATATCTTTACAAGAAATCCATTAGACTCCAGGGGTGACCCAGGTTAGGATAGACATAGCCCCAATCTTAGTATTGATTTTACCTGTTCTGACGGGTTCACCCAACCCCGGAGTCATTGGCTAAAGATACACAGATTTTCACGGGCTAACCTCAAGATAAATTCGAACTCGGTAAGTGACCCATGAGCGTGAGTACAAAAATCATGAAAAGAAAACTAGCGATTATTGCTTCAGGTATCGTGGTCGGGGTTGGGGCGATCGCCGTGGCCCCCATTCAGGCCCTGCCCATCTTCGGGACTGAGAGCGACCATGAACTCTCCGATATCACCGATGGAACAGTCGGCACAAGTGATGAGCAAAAAAACACTCTCGCAATGCTCAGCTTTAACCTAGGACTGTTATTTGACGGCAGTGAGCTTCTCAACAACCCTGACGAGATGACACGACTCTATGACGGCGACTCCGTCGATCCCAATAGCCCGCCCGAACCGGGGATGATGACCTACAGCAAAGATGGCTGTTCCGTTGATGCCGGCTGTGCCTTGAAAGCCATTGGCTTGGTCAATACCCTCAAATGTGCCGCATCTGGGGAAGATCCAGAAGCTTGGGCCACCTGTTTACAAGACACCGATTACGATGCCTATATGGCGGCGACGGCCTGCACTTGGGGATCTTGCCCAGGCTTTGCCCTCGCTGAAGACGGGGTTTATGCTTGTAGCGAACCCAGCGGACTCAACGTTCTGGCGGCTCTAAACTAGGGTATTCAGGCGAATACTGTCATAGTCGTCTTCCGAGGCTCAAGGACGATCGCCCCAAAGCCAGGCCGTCCCCTGCGATCGAGGCCCTGTCCACGGCTATCCTA